>JAYVKT010000249.1:0-2139 GCA_043768195.1 Chitinophagaceae bacterium
TCCTTCGGCTGGGTTTACTATTGCATTTCGCTGTGCTGTAGTAAGCCGTGGCATAAGTACGCCTTTAGTAGTGCTGGAAATATCTAACTGGGCACTTGCATTTGGGCTGGGGGTACCAATGCCTATGTTTTGGGCCTTTAGGCTACAAACTGATAAAAAAATCAATGTTAAAAAAAGAATTCTTTTCATATCCGGAATTTTAGACTACATAATTACCTTGCCTGAAGCAGCCGCCATAATCCGGTTATGTAACGGCAATAAGCAGTTAGCTAATGGTTGATTTAATTAACTGGTAAAAACCCTTTTTTAACATCAGAGGAAAGTTGCTTGTCAATTTTGTTTATTGATTGGCTGAGAGAATTTGAAAATTTTTTGTTTTGACATTTCATTGATGTCCTTTAGGATTTCTTTATCGTCTTTGCGCCACAGGTCAACACCAGAAACGATACTGACATGTATTCCGTCCGGCTCGGGCCATTGTGCTATATAATTTTGCTTGTCGTTGTATATGTAAGCGGCACCTTTGGTATAATGGCCAATGCCACCATCAGATGAATAAGGGTTAAACCATCTGCCGATATTAGTAGCATCTCTTGAAAGAAAAAAGTCACCGCTAATCATATTCGTTTTATGGTCAATCAATATTCCTTTTACAGCTACTTTACGGGATGCCTTGGGTATATTATCCCCGGTGGTGGATTCAATAAAGTAAAATAATGTTTTAGGTGTTATTTGGGTATTAATATCAGTAAGGTAATTAATGCTTTCTGCTTTTGATTCAACAAAGGTTCCATAATCAAGCGAATGTGAAGGGTTGGATGCTTTGATACGCATACTGGCATAATTAGCAATGCCAAAAGTTTCCGGATTCTCTTCATTGATTTTTACATTGCAAAGTACATACTCACATTTGTCGCTGCTATTGAGCACTGGGTAGGCAATATAAACAGAGTTGTTAGGCCCTCTGGCAATGGAAATAGATTTTTTGACATTATCATCAACTTCATTCATTTGATGTATGTTGGTATCTTTTTCTGATTTCCAGGGTGTTCCATTTTCAGGATATTTGATTTCAACTTTTTTAAGACTGCTTAAAGAATAGTCTTTGGTTTTTGTAGTATAATACAGCACCGGCTTGCCATTGCTTAAAGAGAAAATAAATAAACGGCCATTAGCAGCGGTGGTCATTAGCAATGGCCTTTCTTCAAAATCATCTTTTTTCAATTGCCAACCTTGGCCATTACTGTTAGACATGAATAAGCCGTATTTGTCAATCCCTTTTATTTCCACTGTGCTGCTGCCAACTTTAACCTGATATTTTCCTGATGCTATTTGTGTGGTCATATATATCATGTTTGACTGCTCATTATAACAAACCTCCTGCCTGTCAAATCCGTTTGAATGCCAGAGCAAATCACCAGCGGCGTTTTTTTTCTGAATGCCATTCCCATCTTTTTCCGGTTTAGGAACGCCATACTGTCCTTTATCAATTTTAGCAGCATCAATGATACTGACCTTACTCCAGTTTGCGCCGCAGTCAGTTGATTTATAAATAAAAATTGCATCTCTTGCCATTTTCTTATAATCTGTAACGTCATCCGATATCCAATCTCCCCAATGGGGTTTAGGCGTTATTGGCGTCCATAGAAATCCTAATTTAAACGCCAGCAAGTCGCCATTTTTTAATTTGATAATCTGGTTATCGGTAGCCAATTTTTCGGCGTTTATATTTATCATTAAGCTTACATCGGTTCCCTGACTGGTATTTATTTTTCCATCGCTGGTCATTAGGTCAGAGATTATCATCTTTCTGTCTGGCCGGGGCTGACCGGTCATTACAATTATTTTACCATTTGGGCAGGCATCATTTTTTCCCGGAGCAATTACATTTACGGTATTCTCATAGTAGTGTTTTGAGTTGATGGCAAACTCAGTAACCTCCCAGGGCTTGATAAGATTGCCCCATTTGTACACATGGTTTTTATCTATTTGAGAGAAACCGGCAGTGCTTAAAGAGCTTACTGCAATTAACAAAAGAAGCTGTTTCATAAATAAGGGGTTTAATGGTAAATGGTTTTTGACTATGTTCAATGTACTTCCTGGTAATGCACCAGTTCTTTATTATACCACAACTGTAAA
>JAYVKT010000250.1:0-2699 GCA_043768195.1 Chitinophagaceae bacterium
CCATTCCGGCTCTGCGGTGATAACCG
Source organism: Chitinophagaceae bacterium (assembly GCA_043768195.1). Lineage (GTDB taxonomy): Bacteria > Bacteroidota > Bacteroidia > Chitinophagales > Chitinophagaceae > JJ008. Next base: position 27 of record JAYVKT010000250.1, read on the forward strand.
GGATGTCCATGTACTTTGCAAATTCAAAAAATTTTTCCAGGTTGTCTTTATTATAATAAGATTTGTCAATTACTCATAATCCAACAATTTTGAAGTTTCTGTACTCCAAAAACTGTTTTATTTTATCCCGTGAAATCTTATCCATCGTATAACTGAATACGCCGGGGATGTCTGCCCCTACTTTTTGCCCGGGATACACTTCAAGGCATTTTACACCGAGACTATCAGCTTTCTCTACCGATTGCAAGAAGGTGTATTTGTGAAATGTCCATGATTGGATGGAGAGTTGCCAGTTAGACTGAGCAGTTAAGTGGCAGGCTATAAATAATAAGCTGTAAGTAAAAAAAAGTTTTCTCATGGGGTTAAAATTCACTGTATTTAAAATTTATTTCTCCGTTTATATCTATTGGTAAGTTTTTGCTGCCGAAAAGTAAGATACAATTATCGAGTAGAATACTCAGTTCCCTTCTTGTAACATTTCTTTCAGGTTGATAGTCTGTAAGACCGCATTGTAGCCAAAAGCCTTTATACATGTCCATCGTTTTAACTTTACGGAATTGGTCTTTTTTAAAATATTCCGCAAATCGCTGTAAAATATTTAAGCAATTAGCCGCTCTTAAAAATGGGCCAAAAACCCTGATTGTTCTCATGTGTCTACCCCCGTATTTTCTTATTCCATTGCTATATTCCATTGCATCTACCAAACTATCCGGATAAAAAAACATTTTATTCGCCCAGCCTTCTGCCTTACCTGTTCCTTTTAATATCCCTGTTACTCCTACTTTTTGTATTGCTTCCCAATGCGGGTCGTCTGGTTTTACATCTACAAAGGGTATGAGATAAGCTTTTGCTTTTAACAATTCTTCCTGTACCGTTCTTACAGGCACTTCTCTTATTTTCTTTTTTAACTGCACCGCTTTTGCTGCCAGCATACCTGCTGCCTGCCCGGTTAATAAAACAACCGGCTGCAACCTCGTTGTTCCATTTACAATATTGGTAACAGAAATTCCTTTCTCACAAACAATCAATCCATCAATAGTCTCCGGTATTAATGCGCCCAACGGAATATTGTAAGATGGTATGTGCGGAAATTCTATCTCAGGCACCTTGCCCGGATATTGTGCATGATGATGGTCAACCGGGTAATCGCCAACAGAAATGCCGGTTCGGTACAAAGTATTATCGTAAGGATTTTTTATATGATTGATATTCATCCTAACCACTCCTTTTACCCTTCGCCCTTCCCGGTTGTAAGGGATTAATGCAAGGCCGCCATCCAGCTCATCATCTGCCAAACCAATATTTTTCATGCCCAGTTCTGTCTGCATAAAATATATAAATCCTAATGTGTGTTGCTTTGCCGATTCGTATTTCGTTTTTCGTACTTCATACTTATCCTCCACAACGTTCAGATAAATGTCATTTCCATGTGCCGGCCAGTTCAGCATATACTTATCGTATTTCGCCCCGGGGCTTCGTGGCAGCTTACCATAGTTAAGCATTTTTAGTTTATCGCCGTTCCAGGGTTTATCAGTGCAGGGAGCTTCGGTATTGCAGCAATGATATTTTTTTGCATCATAGCCTTCGGGTTTTTCGATAGTTTTATCTGTGACTTCGCCATAATCTTTTAAAATAGCAGCCCAGGTAAGATCCTGTATTATATCATTTTTTTTCCGGGCTTCTTTTTCTCCGCTTACTACCGGGTCATCCATTCCTAAATCGTAAGCCGCTCCTGCTGCTGCCAACACATCGCCCAACTCTGTTCCGTCAACAGTTACACCAGCTTTTATTTTTAATACCTCTGTATTGTCTTCGTTGCGAAATGTTGCCCCGGTTACTTTATTATCTTTTTTTTGAACGGTCTCAAACGAATACCCAAACCAAACTGTAAGATTTTTTTCATTTGCCGCCAATGCTTTAAAAATACTGTCGCCAACACGGGGTTCAAAGTTGGTATTGCTTACCCAACCGGTATTTAATTTTTTTCTGCCGTAATGCTTATACAGTGCCTGGCGAAATTCTTCCCACAATCCGCTGGGTAATTGATCATTTCCATCCGTGCAGCTTACCCCCGCAGCGGTTAACATTCCACCAAGCATGGTGGTTGGTTCAATCAAAATAGTTTTCACTCCCATTCTGGCACTTTGAATAGCAGCAGCGGTGCCACCTGCACCACCACCTATAACCAATATCTGCGTTTCCATATTTTTCACTATCCGCTGGGCCAATACAAAAAGCGGAAGAAAGGAAAAAAAAAATAATAACAATCGCTTCATACTTCAATTTACTATTTAAAGCTATAAAAAAGCCTCTCCGGATGGAAAGGCTATGTGTTAGTTTTTAATTGCGACCTTAAAACGGTAAATCATCCACCGGTTCTGTAATCTCATTGGCCGAAGGAACATTGCTGCTGCTTCCTGACATAGCAGATGATGCATTGGCTGGTTGCTGATAAGAACCGGGTGTGCTGTCTTTGCGTCCACCCAACAATTGAATTTCCCGTACCCTTAAGGATAAAGAAGAACCGGGTGTTCCATCATTGCGTTGAAATGACCGGGCTTCGGGCTGGCCTTCAGCAAATACCAATTGCCCTTTCATTAAATAAGGTGCAATGGCGGTGCGGTCAGTCCAATAGGCACAGTCCACCCAGGTTGTTTTTTCCTGTTGCACACC
>JAYVKT010000251.1:0-6390 GCA_043768195.1 Chitinophagaceae bacterium
TTTCAAGAGTAACGCCACCGTCAATTTCAATCTGTACTTTCAAACCCTTTTCATCAATCATTTTGCGGAGCTGCTTTATTTTCTCCAATGTATAGGGAATGAATTTTTGCCCCCCAAAACCCGGGTTCACACTCATCAGGCAGACAAGATCTATATCATGAAGTATATCACTTAATGCTGAAACGGGTGTATGGGGGTTAAGGGCTACACCGGCTTTCATGCCCAGCGATTTTATTTGCTGAATATTACGGTGCAGGTGGCGGCATGCTTCTATATGAACAGATAAAATATCTGCACCGGCATTTTTAAATTGTTCGGCATATTTTTCTGGCTCTTCAATCATCAGGTGAACATCACAAACCTTTGTTGTTGCCTTGCGGATGAACTCAATAATCATTGGCCCGAAACTGATATTGGGAACAAAGCGGCCATCCATCACATCCAGATGAAACCAGTCTGCTTCACTTTCGTTCAGCATTTTGCAGTCAGCTTCCAGATTTAAATAATTTGCAGAAAGCAGGGAAGGGGCGATGAGGGGCATAAAATATAAGTTAGAACTATGATATTATAAGTACGATTTATGTAGCTGCAAGATACAACGGCCTTGCGGTAATTGGTACTTCCTACTGCTTACTTCGTAATTTTATCAAATGCTTCTTTTGCTTCGCTAAAACTGTTATCCAATCCATAAGCTCTCTGATAGTTGATCTTTGCCTCTTCTTTCAGACCCAGAGCTTCCTGGCATTTGCCCACCCAGAAATATGCATCAGGAAATTTTGGAGAAACAGTATTAGCTAATTGAGCAGTTTTTAAAGCGTCACTGAATTTTTTCTGGTCGTACAGCACCCTTGCTTTTTCAATATAGGCATTCAGGTAATTATAATCATGCTTTATAGCATCATCAAATAAGGTAAGGGCCTTTTCTTTGTTGCTGATATTGGAAAAATAAATCCCTTTATAATAATAGGGTTCGGCATGCAGGTTCAGGGTATCTATTTTAATCAATGAATCGCAAAGGGCAATTACTTTTACATTCTTGCTTTCGGCGTATTTGTAAGCCAAATCATAATTCAGGTCAATATCATATGGCGTAAGATTGTATGCTTTTTCCAGCAGGTTTATCGCCTCAACGGTATTCCCTTTTTTACCCAACAGTGCTGCTTTCATTTTTAGAACATCAACCTGCTCCGGGTTCTTTAATAAAATATCATTACATAGTTTCAGGGCTTCTTCTGTCTTTTCCTGTGCATCGTAGGAACGGGCAAGGGTAAGTTGTAAAAGAAAACTGCCGGGAAGGTCAACCAAAGACTGGTTTAGAAAAAGGATTGCTGAATCAGGCTTTTTATCTAATAGCAGGTTACTGATGCCGTAAGCATACCGTTCGTCTTTTTTTATTGACCAGGCCAATTTAAAATCAGCTAAAGCAGGTTCGGGCAGGTTGTTGGTATTTAATAATACCGCCCGGCGAAAATAAAGCTCATCATTTTCAGGTTGTTGTTTAATAGAGTCAGTCAATCCGGCGTAAGGGGGCTGGCTTAAAATTTCGCCAAATGGTGAATCAGTGGCTTTATCATTACAGCTACTGATTAAAATCATACCGACGGCGATAAAGGGGAATATTTTTGTAATTCTGTTCATATCTCAAAACTAAATGATTTTAGAAACAGAGGTATGACAATCACCTGACAAACTAAAGTTTTAACGAAAATATCTTTGCGGTCGTTTCAAAAAATGGAAATACATGAATAGGATTACCGGTTTTTTTTTCGCTGTTGTGCTCATAAGTTTAATCTCCTGTAATAACAGTGCTAAAATAGTTTCATCACCAGCAGCCGTAGCTGATACATTGAAGTACGAAGAGGAAACTCATTTCAAAAATATCCGGCAGCTCACTTTTGGTGGCGACAATGCAGAAGCATACTGGAGTTACGATAACAAGCACCTTGTTTTTCAACGGACGAATGTAAAAGATGGTGTTCCCTGCGATCAGATTTTTGTTGGAAAAGTGCCAACGAAGGAAAACGAAAAGTTTACTTATAAAATGGTAAGCACCGGAAAAGGGAGAACGACCTGTGCTTTCTTCACCAAAGACGGCAAACATATTATTTACGCATCCACTCATTTGGGCAGCAATGAATGCCCGCCGACACCAGACAGGGCAAAGTATGGCAACAAATACATATGGCCTTTATATAATACATTCGACATTTTTATGGCTGACCTTGATGGGAAGATTATAAAGCAATTGACCAATTCAAAAGGCTATGATGCAGAAGCTACTATTTCCCCTGATGGGAGAAAAATGCTTTACACAAGTACAAAAGACGGTGATATTGATTTATATATTATGGATTTGGTAAGCGGAAAAGAGCAGCGTATTACTAATATGCTGGGGTATGATGGTGGAGCCTGGTTTAGCCCCGATGGAACAAAATTGATATGGAGGGCAAGCCGCCCTAAAACCGAAGCTGAAATAAAAGAATACAAAGACCTGCTTACAGAAAATTTAGTAGCTCCAACCAATATGGAAGTATGGGTATCCAATGCGGATGGCAGCAATGCCCGCCAGGTTACTGCTTACGGGCAGGCCAACTGGGCACCTGCTTACATGCCGGATAATAAACGCATCATCTTTGCCTCCAATCATGAGTACAAGAGAGGATTCCCCTTTAATCTTTATACCATCAATGATGATGGAACTAATCTTCAAAAAATAAGCCGGGATAAAGGCTTCGATGCTTTTCCGATGTTTTCTCCAAACGGTAAGAAAATTGTTTTTTGCAGTAATAGAAATAATGGCGGTACAAGAGATACTAATGTTTTTATTGCAGATTGGGTAGAATAGGTATCATTGGAACACTATTTGTGTACATCTGAAATACAAGGCCAAACGTATTTTAGATATGAAAACTTTACTACCATTTTTATTCATAACTGTATTATTTGCCGCCTGTAGCAAGGCAGATACTTCTTATGTCAACAACCCAAATGTGCCTGATGTTTTGCATAACAGGCCAGTAGGTGCTTCTGCTAATGAACTGCTGGCTTCCTCAAAATACACATCCCTTAAAATTGAAGTGCAATACATGACAGGCTTTCTGCCTGATGCAGCAGCGTTGAACCACTTACAAACCATGTTGGCCGGTCTAATTAATAAACCATCTGGTATTACTATTGTTACAAAAGAAATTCCTGCTTCAGCAAGTGGTACACTTTCTGTAACCGATATTATCAGCATTGAAAAGAATAATCGTACTGCTTTTACCAGTGGTACCGAACTGGCAGTTTATGTTTTATACACCAATGGAAATTATACAGACGCTAATGTGCTGGGCATTGCGTATAAAAACACATCGGTTGTTTTATTTGGCAAAAAAATAAATGATAACTCCGGCGGAATTGGACAAGCCAGCCGTACTAAATTGGTAGCTACGGTGGCAGAACATGAGTTAGGGCATCTGTTGGGATTAGTTGACTTGGGTTCTGCTATGCAAACTGGTCATAAGGATGCTGCCCATGGCAGCCATTGCAGCAATACCAACTGCCTGATGTATTATGCCTCGGAAACCAGCGACATAGCCGGCTTTCTTATCACCGGAAATATTCCTGCCCTCGATGCAAATTGCAAAGCAGACCTTACGGCTAATGGTGGTAAGTAATATGTTTTGATGTTGACTGGTGCTGTTGTAGCTTTGATTTTACAAAATAATTGCTATGGATAAAGGACTTCTTCATCTGCACAGTTTTCTTCGCTGGGTAATACTCATACTTTTATTGGTTGCTATCTATAAAAGTTTTGTGGACAGGAGTAAAGCTTATACTCCCGGGCATAAAAAAACAGGAATGTTTTTGATGATCTGCGCAGACATTATGTTGTTGCTGGGATTATACCAGTGGTTTACAGGCTCCTGGGGCTTGAAAAGCATTCAAGCAAATGGAATGGGTGCAGTTATGAAAAATTCAGTACTGCGATTTTTTGCAGTAGAGCATTTAATCGGTATGCTGATAGCCATCTCACTTATTCATATTGGCTATTCTTATGCAAAGAAAAATGTTCCGGATTCGGTAAAACATAAAAGAGCAATACTTTTTTTCGGCCTTGCACTACTTATTATTCTTATTTCTATTCCATGGCCTTTCAGGCTGGTAGGGACTGGTAGAACATGGTTTCCGGGTATGTAATGCTATCTTTTTCCCAGTTCAATCACTTCACAGTCTTTCATGTTTTTGCCATCAATGGTAAACCGGATAAGTGTTCTTACTTTATGCCAGCCATGTTTGCCAGCGGCACCCGGATTTATGTGCAGGCATTGAATCTTCTCGTCATACATTACTTTTAAAATATGGGAGTGGCCGCTGATAAATAATTGTGGTTGATGAATGGCTAATTCTTTTCTGGTTTCCGGATTATACTTTGGTGGTGAGCCGCCGATATGCCGCATCATTACTTTTACTTCTTCACACATAAAAACTAATTGCTCCGGGTAAACAGTTCGTATATCATTACCGTCAATGTTTCCATACACACCCTTGAACCTGGTCTGACCGTCCCGGTCTGACCAATACTCACTCAACCTTTTTGCTAAGTCAATATCTCCAAAATCCCCGCCATGCCACACCTCATTACAATTTTCAAAGTGCTTGAACACCGCTTCATCCAAAAAACAGTGGGTATCTGATATTAATCCTATTCTTGTCATTGATGGTGTAAATTTAATCGTAAATTTGATTATGCCTTTTCACCGCAACTTTACCTATTATATTGACAAGCGGAAATGGAAGTACTATTTCCTGATGGTCTCCCTTCAGTTGGATAAATTATAAGGAAGGCTTAAAAACCTGTACAGCCGGAATATTGTCTTCCATTTGCATATTTTCACATTGTCTAATTTTCAAATTTGTATCTATGCCACATTATCATACACTCGGAAAAATTCCGCATAAACGACATACCCAGTTCCGAAAACCCGATGGGGAATTATACTCCGAACAATTATTTTCAACCGAAGGTTTCTCCAACGATTATTCATTAATGTATCATGTGCATCCGCCAACGCAGATTATAAAAACAGAACCACAGGTAAGTGTCGCCCCAACTATTGCCGAAGAAAAAATGTTGAAGCACCGGAGTTTTGAAGGATTTAAAATTAAGCCAGTAAAAGATTACCTGGAAAGCCGGAAGGCTGTATTAGTAAATAACGATTGCCATATCGTACTGGCTGCTCCGCAGGAAAGTATGAAAGATTACTTCTATAAAAACACCGATGCAGACGAAATGATTTTTGTGCATGAAGGAAGTGGCGTATTAAAAACTATGTATGGCGAACTCAGTTTTGGTTATGGCGATTACCTGGTTATTCCAAGAGGAACGATATATCAAATTCATTTCAACGACAGTAGTAACCGTTTGTTTATTGTAGAATCTTTCAGCCCCATCCGTTATCCCAAAAAGTATGTAAGCAAATATGGCCAGTTGATGGAGCATTCACCTTACTGCGAAAGAGATATTCGAACGCCACAAAACCTGCAAACCTTTGATGAAAAAGGTGATTTTTTAATCAGGGCAAAAAAGAAAGGGATGTTGTATGGGTTGCACTACGGCACTCATCCTTTTGATGTAATTGGGTGGGATGGTTATTGTTATCCTTATGCTTTTTCTATTCATGATTTTGAACCAATCACCGGTCGGGTGCATCAGCCGCCGCCAGTGCATCAAACATTTGAAGCACACAATTTTGTCGTCTGTTCATTTTGTCCACGGTTGTTCGATTATCATCCTGAAGCTATCCCTGCGCCGTACAATCATAGTAATATAGACAGTGATGAATTGCTGTATTATGTAGATGGTGATTTTATGAGCCGCAAAAATGTAACGAGGGGAATGATAACCTTACACCCTGCCGGTATTCCACATGGGCCGCATCCTGGTGCAGTAAAGAAAAGTATCGGGGCGAAAGAAACTAAGGAATTAGCGGTAATGGTAGATACATTTCATCCGTTGATGCTAACGAAGGAAGCTCTGGAGATAGAGAATGATGATTATGTAATGAGCTGGGCAGAATAATTATAAAAGGTGAGTAGGGATATTCTTAATCCGCTACTCACCTTTTAACTATAGTGCATTATCTTCCTTCAGAAGCCCCTTCACATTTCTCTGCTTCTTTTTCTACTTCTTTCATAAAGGCTTCATCGCCTTTATACTTGGCTTCCATTTCGTTTTCCCATTTATCCATTGCAGCTTTGGCCGCTTCTTTTTCGGCTCCTTCTGCCGCTTTGGAGTATTTGCCATTCAGATCGCACCATTGTTTGGCAACAGAAGCGGCAGATTTTTTGCCACCACCACAGGCAGCCAGTGCAAAACAAAGGACGATTGCTAATTGTGCTAAAAAA
>JAYVKT010000252.1:0-3217 GCA_043768195.1 Chitinophagaceae bacterium
TGGGACAGTCAAGACCTCACATTCAGAAGAGAGTTGACAGAAGATAATAATTTTTGGAATCCCTATACAAAGCAACTAGAAATTGTGTATAGTGAAGCCCTGACAATATTATGGAAACAATTTGATGTAAATGAAATGAAATCTGTTGCTAGTGAGGCAAAAAAAGAAAAAGAAAAAAATAAGAATTAAAAACTTATATTTTATTCTTTTTGCCGGTGACATTTTATTTTTAGTTTACTTCAGAGGATAATCTTGGATATGACATCGATATTTTGTGTCCATAGGAAATAAATCAACTCTAATTTTTGAAGTAAAGTAGTATTTATCGTTAGTTAAGTACTGTTTTATGCTTGCCGAAAGTATTTTTGAAGGAAGGCCAAGTAAAGTTTTCGATTTTAATAGTATTAAGTTTAAGTGTAAGAAAGGGCTTTAGTCGGTTCGGAAAGAGGAGTTTTAAGCAGTTTCTTTTCTTTTTTTTACAAACTCACATACTTCACCGTAATCCTTATATCCCTGTTTCTTCCTTTATCATCTGTACAGGAAATCTTTACCGGCCCTTCTTCCGGTACAAAAAATTGTTTTTCTCCCACATTGCTGCTTTTGAAAAACTTATTGTTGATATACCAATAAACTTTGCTTACATCATTCGCTGTTTTGCAGATCAACTGCAAAGGTTCAGGATCTTTCTTGTTGATTAAATACTCAGTTCCGTTGACCGGGGAAGTGATAGCAGGTGCAGCGCCTTTAAATATCAGTTCACATTCAGGATTGTGCAGTGGTATCTTTTGATAAGCGATCCGGTTTTCTTCAAACCATGATTGCATATCTGGTTCAACTATTTTGAACCATTTCTTTTTATAACCCGTTTCCGGCGCACAGCTTTTGCAGTAAGAAATCTTTTCACTGGCATTGATCATTATTTCCTGCCAGTTATTACAAACCTTGGTAGAAGAGATCAATGGAATAAAGTAATCGGTTACCAAACTGGTACAATGCTCAGAAGGCGCCAAACCAGTTTCACTGCACACTTGTCGGATATCACAATCTTTTGGTTGGGTAAACCATTCTTCATCGCTGTCATAATCAATTGTATTAAAAATTTTAAACAGCAATGGCGTAGCAATATTTGCACCGCTCAGATCGGCTGCACCCACACCAGAAAAATTGCCTGTCCAGATTCCAATTGTATAGTTTTTGTTGTAACCAATACTCCAGGCATCTTTTTTCCCATAACTCGTACCTGTTTTCCAGGCGATCTTGGGCATCTTTTCAGTAGCAGACCAGTTCAATGGAAAATCAGGCCTGTTTATTTTTGATAAGATTTCATTGATCATGTAATTAGCGGCCGGGCTTATTACGGTCTGACCGTCCCGGTCTGACCGGTCAGTGCTGACATACGATGGAGTAATAAGTATTCCATTATTAGCAAATGAAGAAAACAAGCCTGTCAGTTCTTCCAGTGTAGTACCGCAACCACCCAGTATCAATGACAATCCAAGCTTTCTTCTATCCTTTTGTATTTGTTTAAAATTACAATTGGATAATTTTTGGATCAATTTTTCATGCCCCAGCATTTTTAATCCTTTTACTGCGGGAATGTTTAGTGAATGTTCCAATGCAGTTTCAACGGTTACATAGCCATTAAATTTTTCATCATAGTTCTCCGGGGCGTAGCCATCATAATTTACTGCTACATCGGTCATCACTGTTTTAGGTGTTAGTAAACCTTCATCAAAGCACATCGCATAAAGTAATGGCTTCAAAGTGCTACCAGGTTGCCTTACTGCATTCGCACCATTCACCTGTCCTCCATCTGTGGTATCATTGAAATTGGCAGAGCCGACATAGGTAATAACTTTATGCGTCTTGTTATCAATTATCACTACGGCTGCATTCTTAATATTTTTCAGTCGCTGTGTTCTTATATAATCTTCAACCAGCTTCTCAGTTTTTAATTGGGTGTTCAGGTCAATATTGGTTTTAATAATACTGAGCGAAGACGAAGTACCCGCCTGTTTTTTTAGCTTGTAAGAAAGATGAGGTAAGTAATGTGGCACAATTCCTCTTGTTGCGTTTAAAGGTTCAGCCAACGCATCTTCAATTTCTTTTTGCGTAAAAACATTATCGTCAGCAAACTTTTTAAGCCACCTGTTTCTTTCTTTTACGATAAGGTCATTATTTTTCCCAACTACCAGGGCACCTGGATTGTTAGGAATAATGCTTAACGCTGTTATCTCTGCCAGCGAAAGATGGTCGGGGTTCTTTTTGAAGTATAATAATGAAGCAGCTTTCACCCCTTCAATATTGCCGCCATAGGGAACCAGGTTCAGGTATAGCTGCAGGATTTCTTTTTTACTGTATTTCAGTTCCAATTGAAAAGCCCGGAACATTTCCCGGATTTTACTAAAGATGTTTCTCTTTCCCGGTTCCAATGCTTTGGCCACCTGCATGGTAATAGTGCTGGCACCTGAGGTACGCCGCATCTTAAACAGATTATTAAAGAATGCCCTTACTACAGCAAACGGGTTCACCCCGGGGTGGGAGTAAAAGTGCTTATCCTCTTTTGCAATGATAGTTTTTTGAAGCAAAGGCGATATCTCATCCAGCTCAGTTTTCATCCGCCATTTCTGGTCTTTGGTCAGATAGGAATTTATTACTACTCCTTTATTATCAGTGATAATGGAGGAGTATTCAATCTTATCCCGCAACGGGAAAACCCAGTTTAAGATAAAGAACAAAACAATTAAGGCAAGGAAGCCAATACCAAGGCGTTTAAAAAACCGGAGAATTCCCCGGCGGGTGATGTGCATTTTGAAACGTTTGTTCATCAGATAGTATCAGTTATCAATTGCGTTGCTGCTTAACAAATATTTATATTCCAGAATTTGCAACTACTATTCTATGTACTGTATCTTTCCTATCAAATTCTTTTCTTCTTGTATGGACTCGTCTGACTCATCCCGCCCCACCCGGGATATTCCCCCTTAGCTGTCCAACTGCTAAATTCTGTTATTTCTACCAGTGAGGAATACTGTTTTGTGAACCTGCCTGTCGGCAGGCAGGAAAGAAATGTACAGCTAATTTTTTTCATCAATCAAACTTCTTTAACTTCTCATTTATAACCGACCACTTAACCTACACATCTATGCGTATTAAAGTTTACTTAGTTCCGCTGATTGCAGCAGGGGCTATTTTTTTGTCATCTTGTAAAAAGAAT
>JAYVKT010000253.1:0-5508 GCA_043768195.1 Chitinophagaceae bacterium
ATTCAGCATTAGAGTACCAAAACTGCCCGTTGTTTTAGTATTTACTTCTACCGGTGGATATGATCCGCAGGAAGTAACTGTTTCAGACATAATGAAACCTATTGATGTTGATTTGAAAGTGAATACAGTGATGGGGCAGGAGGTTGTGGTGGCTGCCACCAGGGCACCCCAAAGAATATTGGAATCCCCGGTTACCATAGAAAGGATGAGCAGCAGTGTATTAAAAAATGTTGCTGCACCAACCGTTTATGAAGCCCTTAGCAATATGAAAGGGGTTGATGTGCATACAGCCAGTTTAACTTTCCGTACAGTAACTACCCGTGGTTTTGTAAGCAGCGGTAACACCCGTTTAAATCAATTGGTAGATGGTATGGATAATCAGGCTCCCGGCCTTAATTTTTCTGTAAGCTCAATTGTCGGTTTAACTGACTTGGATGTTGATAATGTTGAAGTATTATCCGGGGCTTCTTCTGCGCTGTATGGTTCGGGAGGTATGAACGGCACTGTGTTGATGTCAAGCAAAAACCCTTTTAAATATCAGGGATTGAGTTATAACATTAAGCAGGGTATCATGCATGTGGACGGAAAACAACGCAATGCCGCACCTTATTACAACTGGTCTTTCCGTTTTGCAAAAGCAATTAAAAATAAATTTGCCTTCAAGCTCAGTGCAGAATTGATAAAAGGTAGCGACTGGCAAGCAGAAGATTACCGCAATAAAGGACAAATCGGAATCCTTAGCAGTGTGAAGGGTGGTAACAGAAGCAATGACCCCAATTATAATGGAGTGAATGTTTATGGCGATGAAACAGATATTAATATGGATGCTTTCTCGTTGTTTGTAACCAGGTTAACAAGTTCGGGTATCACTGGTTCTCCAACCGCCTTACAATCATTAGCTGATCTGTATTTTGCTTCTCAGGGAAATCCTGTTTACCCTACTAATGCCCAATATGCAGGGGCTATTGGATTTATTATTACAACATTGGGTGTACCTCCGGCCAATCAGGCTGCCGTGTCCACAGCATTGCAGCAGCAGTTCCTGCCTTTTTATAATGGTAGGAAAAACGGCTATTATAAAAATACCAATATCTCAAGAACCGGTTATAATGAAGAAGACCTGGTTGATTATAACACACTTAATGTAAAAGGTAATGTTGGCCTTCATTATAAAATAACTGACAATATCGAGGCTTCCATTAACAGTTATTTTGGTACTGGTACCACCGTTTATACAGGTGCCAACAGATACTCACTGCGAAATTTTAAAATGGCTCAGCATAAATTTGAAGTGAAAGCAAAGAACTGGATGGTGAGAGCCTACACTACACAGGAGAATGCAGGAGATTCGTACATTGGAGATGCAGTTGGCTCTTTTATAAACGAAGCATATCGCCCCAGCTCAACCATTTGGCTTCCAACATATATTGGAACTTTTTCTGAAGCCCGTCGTGCAATGGGTCTGGGTCTTGCACCAGTGCAATCTGATATTTCAATACATAATACATTACGCCAAGCTTTAGACTTTGGTACAATAAATCCTTACTCTGGTGGTGCGATACCTGGTTCTCCCCGGTTCTTACCTGGTACAGCTCAGTTTAATGCCGCAGCAAAACAGATTAAGAACACTCCTGTTAACAGACCCGGAGGAGCTAAGTTTCTGGATAAGTCAGATTTATGGGCGGCTGAAACCCAAGTTAATTTATCAGACGCATTGCGTTTTTCTGATAAAGTGGAAGTTACAGTTGGCGTACAATGGAAGCAATGGGTACTCAATTCACAGGGAACCATTTTTGCCGATACAGCAGGAGCCATTAAGGTGAATGAAACCGGTGGATATGTTCAGTTAAAGAAAAAATTATTAAATGATGTCCTTACATTAACTGCTTCAGGCCGTTATGATAAGCAAACAAATTTTGAAGGCAAATTCACTCCACGGTTTGCAGCCGTTATCCGGGTGGCAAAAGATAATAATATCCGGTTATCATACCAGACATCTTATCGTTTCCCTTCTAACCAAAACCAGTACATTAGCTTGCGTCTTGGTGGTGGTAGCAGTTTCCTTATTGGGTCATTGCCTGAATTTCAATCGTTCTATAAGCTCAATTCAACCAAACCGGGCTACACCGCTGCCAGTGTGCTGAATTACAGAGCAGGTAGTATTGCCGATTCCAGCAGGCTGGTAAAAGCTGTTTTCAATGAACTAAAACCCGAGACCGTTAATTCATACGAAGTAGGTTACAAAGGGGTTATTGGCAAAAAATTATTGTTAGATGCTTATTACTATTTCAGTTCTTACAATGATTTTATAGTAAGCCAGGCAGTAGTACAAGCTCAGAACGGACCTAATTTTGAAGTGTATTCCGGCTTCAGTAGCAATAGTGTTTCTTATAACCAGAATTCATCACAGACAGTAAAATCAAGTGGATGGGGCATTGGAATTGAGTACAAGGCCTACAAAAATTACATGTTATATGGAAACGTTTTCTCTGATGTGCTGAAAGATGTTGCTCCCGGCGATGTTACTTTCTTTAATGCGCCCAAATACAGGTTCAATATTGGCTTACGCAATGATAATGTTTGTAAGAATATTGGTTTTAACGTCGTTGCTAAATGGCAGGACAATAATTATTACGAAGGAACATTTATCTCCGGCACACTACCTTATTTTACATGGGTAGATGCACAGATTACTTATCGTCCGGTTGGCACCAAGAGTGTTTTCCGTGTGGGAGGTACCAACTTAGGCAACAACTATTACCGCACAGGTTTTGGAAGCCCTGCTGTTGGTGGATTGTATTACCTCAGTTATGGTTTCAATATCAATTAAGGAAACAGGGTTATTTAAGTATAAAGGCCTCCTTCGGGAGGCCTTCTTTTTTTGTTTGTAACCCGACGGCGTACTGTTTTTGAGAAAAAGTTGCAAGAGCAAAAAGACTGGCTATTTTGGAAGAGTAATCAAGAGGCGGAAGGCCTCTATTTTGTTAACCTGATTAGGTTAAGATTTTTTGGGCTGGGATGATTCTAATTTAAAACCTTCATCGTCTGCCCAATCATATATCCGTTGTGATAGACCTGCAGGGTATAAGTTCCTTTAAGGTATTCTTCCGCATTGAGAGAAAAGATAAGCTGTTTTGATTCTCCCTTATGGTATTCAAACCTGATTTTCCGGGTATAGCTGATGCGGCCGCCACTTTGTAAATTAATAGTAGTGGCGTCCCAAACATCTTCATTTTTCAATATTTTACCATTCGGCTGGGTGATGACGACAAAAACATCTGCGTTTTCAAACTCCGTAACATTGTTCTGCACGGCAAATGAAATAATTAGTTTGCTGGCTTTTTTTGCCTGTGTGGTTTCCTGTTCTTTATCATTTTTAACGGCTATCGGAGAAAGTTTTAATTCAGATGCTACAAAAGCAGAAGCCAGTGTAATTTTTTCAGTCAACACCTTGTTTTCCTGCGTAAGCCCCTGCACATTACCCTCCAGATTTTTTACCTGTAGGTTTACCTTTTCAAGAACGCCGGCTATCTGTTTTTTTTCTTCTTCTACCGTGCTGTTTTTATTTTGCAGTTCGGCAACTAGTTGCTGCAACTCTACTGTTTTTTTGCGGGCCAGATCGAGATCTTCTTTTTTGAAGTTATTTCGTTTAAGAATAGCGGCTATTTCAGTTCTTAACCGGTTGATCTCGTTCAGTTTTGTACTAAGCTCCCCTTGAAGTAATCCTGCAGTATTTTTTGTTGAATCTAACTGTGTACCGAGGTTATTAATAGTGCCGGTGTATATTTTTTGCAGAGAATCCTGAACACCCTGCGCCACGGCAATAGAGTCTTTGATATAAATTTCTGTTCTTCGTTTGCTATACTGTGTTTTATCATACAGATGATAAACCCAGGTGCCAACAAGCCCAAAGGAGAGCATTCCCAATAAGATTGACTTTGTGTCTTTCACCTAAGCAAACTAAGTAATTGGAATGGATAGGGGAGAAAAAAGAGTTCACATTGTGGAAAACCGGGATCCGGGCTATTTTTCTATCTGCTGATCCACATAAGCCGACACCCAACCTACCTGGCCATTTTTGACAAGATAGAACTGTTTGCTGGCGAAAGCGGATTCAAACTGACGCATAATTTTCATTAAAAGACCTGTGCCGGCCATTAATGCTTTTTGGTCGAATACTGAATGCACCCTTTTTAATTCTTTGAATGCTGCTTCTTTTTCGGCTGGCATATTTATGTTGCCGGATAAAAATTTAGCGGACAATGCATCGAAATTATTGTAGAGCTTATCATTAAACTTTGCGAGTTCGGCAAATGTAACCGGGATAACAGAGTTGTCTATCAGCTCGGGGTGCATTAGTGATGCAGCAGCCCAGGCAATGCCACCACTTACTGCTATGTTATCACTAACAGGGAAAGCCCCGCTGGAATTGACGGCGTAAATAATATCTGAATGCTCAGCCCCCGACAATACCCGATAGAGTTGTTTGTTATAGTTGTCAATACTTTTATCATCAGCACAATTTTTATCCGTGGCATTGCTGGTGCTTTTTGTGCCCCAGTTAATCTGGAAAAGTTTAAAATCATTTGTGTTGCCATACGGGAAAAATCCCCCTTTGGTGTTACCACTGCCGATATCAATAAGGAAAGTGGTGTATCTTCTTGAATCGGGTACTATGCCAAGATGAGACAGTTTGCCTTCCTGCATTACGTCCACTACTTCTACTACACGGCCGGGTTCTTTTATTTTCAACCGGAATGAATCTATGAGATTATTTATCCAGGCCAGTTTGGTATCTTTTTCAGCCTGCATTTTTACACCACTGCTGATAACAGTAAAGATGCGTTTAGCCGGAATTTTATATACATCCTCTGCAGTGCCATATAAACCAATTAGCCCATTTAAGGTGGCCTGGAAAGTAGCATCCGTAAAGGAAATGAAATCGGTATTGACAGATGTGTCTTTGAGGATATTAAAGGCTCCGGTGCTTTGTGCATTTTTCCCAATTTCAATTACACTCATCTTTACACCTTTCGACCCAACTTCAATGCCGGTGTACACAGTAGAATTTGTGTATTTAGGTTTGATACTATTTTGTGCGCCTGCTGAAAAACCAGCAAGCAGAAACACAACAGGTAAGAGGCGGTTAGAATATTTGCAGGGCATGGGCTTGTAATTTTTCTTGTGTCAAAATTACTGTATTGGTGTGCAGCTTTAGCGTTGTTTGAAAGGATGGAGTAGTTATGTGTAAAAGATGTGGTTAAGTCTATCTGACTGTCTTAAAAAAAACCGCCTCGTTTGTAACGAGACGGCTTTTTTTGCAGGCGTTAACTGCTTTAACTGAATAAACCACCTTTTTTAAGGCTCCGCACACCTTCACCAATCTTGAAGCCATTATGATAAATTTCAATTTTATAATTGCCTGTTTGAAAATCATTCTGTCGGATAGGGAACTGTATAGGTTTGCGTTCACCCTGCACATATTCTACTGGTATCTTAGCAGTAAAA
>JAYVKT010000254.1:0-3661 GCA_043768195.1 Chitinophagaceae bacterium
GGTTCCCTGGCTAAAACTTACTTCCATCACCTTACAGGCACTGGCAATATCCGACATTGGCAGGTTTCGCAGCCAGTCATGGGTGTTCATGCGGTTACAGCCGCCGGTACTGCATCCGCCATTGCTCTTACATCCTCCCGGTTTACCGTTACTGCTGGTACTGCAACTTGTACAACTCATTTATGTAATGAATAATTAAAAATGAATAATTGAGGAGAGAAATTATGAGCCGGGCTGTAGTAATTCTATTGAGATGATGTTGCAAGTCTATACTGAGCTTGTCGAAGTACACTCTTCAGGGTTCTGTCTGCTATTGAGCTGTGGGACAGCCAACTGCGAAAACCTGTTGAAATGTATAGTATTAACAAAAATTGGCGACATCGTAAATCAATAAACCACTTTGAGTCTTCAACACTCTAACTAGTAACTCAAAACTCACAACCCGAAACTTTCTCTTTCCTCACTTTTCCAAAAATACAATCTTATCCTGAATAATTATAGGGAACTCTTGGAGGGTTTTGAACCCTCCAAGAGTTTGGTAGCAAAGTTCAATAATCATATATACACCACCTTATCCTGTATAATATGGTAAAGCTTGATGGTCAGGGCATGAAAGAGCATTTTGCCATGGGCATTGCGTTCTATATAATAACTGGCCCGGTCTAGTTCCTCAATAATGGCTTGCTGTTGCTCAATTCCGGCTATTTTATTCAATCTTTCGGCAAAATCCCGTTCAGAACCCAGTCTGACGGTCTCCGTCTGACTGGGTTCTGTTTTTGCACCCCCCGTCTGACCGGATTCTGTATAAATTCTCAAATGGACTGCCTGTTCCAGCAGGTGATTAAAATACCGCAGAAATTGCTTTTGTTTTTCCCGACCCAGCCGACTTATTTCTTCCACCCATTTGGTTTGGGCTACCGGCCCGGTTTTTAAAATAGCATTCAGCCATTCCCGGAGTAAGGCTTGCCAGTCCTCTTCAGCATGTTGCACCAATTGCAATGCTTCGTGGTAGTTGCCCTCGCTTACACTGGCTACCTGTCGGGCAATGGCCGGTTCTGTTTTATTCCGGCTTATCAGTGCTTCTTCAATTTCTTTTGTTTCAAGTGCCGGTATTTTTACCAACTGGCAACGGCTTACAATGGTTTGCAACACCTGTGCTTCATTTTCTGTTACCAAAATGAATAATGTATTCGGCGGCGGCTCTTCTATCAGCTTTAATAGTTTATTGCCTTCGGCACCCAGCATTTCCGGCATCCACATGATGAGAATCTTGTACTCACTCTCAAAACTTTTCAAACTCAGTTTGCGGATAATGTCATTACATTCTTCTGCTGTTATTTTTCCCTGGCTGTTTTCTTTTTCTTTTATCTGTTCTATCCAGTCAAACGAATTACCGTAAGGGCTTAGTTTGATGAACTCTCTCCATTCTGTAATAAAATCAGTGGCTTTGGGTTT
The DNA here is from genome assembly GCA_043768195.1 of Chitinophagaceae bacterium. Classification (GTDB taxonomy): domain Bacteria; phylum Bacteroidota; class Bacteroidia; order Chitinophagales; family Chitinophagaceae; genus JJ008. Next base: position 1,456 of record JAYVKT010000254.1, read on the forward strand.
ATCAAGACTTTTTTTTGTTACAGTAGGGTAGGAAAAATGAATATCAGGATGAACAAGCTGTTGTGCTTTTAAACAAGCAGAACAAACTCCACATGAATCATTCTGTATTTCGGGTTTGGAGTTTGGAGTTGGGGGTTCAGGGTCTCCAAATAATGAGGGGCCTGGCTGCTGACTGCTGACTACAGACTGGCGACTGTTTACCTTTTCACAAACTATATATTGGGCAAATGCTAATGCCAGCGATAGAGAACCACTTCCCTCTTTTCCTAAAAATAATAAAGCATGGCTTAGCCGGTTGTGCTGCACCAGTTCTGCCAGTTGTTGTTTTACTGGTTGTTGGCCTATGATGGAGGAGAATTGCATGGAAGGCGAAGATAATAACAGATTAAACGGGAAACGTATTCAAAAACCAATCTGTTGAATGAACAGGGACTGGTTTCAGTTCAAACCGTAAAAGCTTTGAATCATCCGTTATTATAAACAAGCAATTATTTTGAACTGCAAGATCAAAGAGATAATTGTCTTTAGGATCGGGACTTACTGCAAAAACCGCATTTTCAGTAGTAAAAAGGGAGATTTTTTTTATCAACGCTGTCAATTTAGTTGCCTGCACCGGATGCATCCATTTGTTTTCTACAATGGCATCATAAACTTCAGATAACAGATAATTGTTAGTAACAGGCAAAAAATCAAATGAAGTAAAACGGTCAATTAAAGGAGAAATGTTTTTTGACCGGGCATATCTAATCCAGACATTAGCATCAAAAACAATTTTATACATTTACTTTATATGTCGTTTTTGCTGAATGGCTTTAATAATATCTTCTTCTGTAGCATTTTTAAAATCAGCTTCGTCTGTTACCTCTTGCCATTCGTTTTTTACTTCTGTAGCAAATATTTTCAAGTAAAGCATTTTTAATTCAGCTTCGCTTTTGCTTCGAAGCTTATCTACCATTTGGGCAAATAAAGATGGGGATGGTTGAGAGGCGTCCATTTGATTACTTTTTCTAAAGTTACAGATTCTTAACGAAAAATAATAATGCAGGGCTAAGCCGGTTGTGCTGTACCAGTTCTGCCAGTTGTTGTTTTACTGCTTGTTGGCCTATGATGGAGAAGAATTGCATGAAAGGCGAGAGTAAACTTTCTGTAAATAAAAAAGCGATTCAGAATTACTGAACCGCTTTTGACTCTTATATTTCAATCAAGCATTTTTTAAACGCTATTAATTAAACCACTTCAATATTTCCTCACTCATCGGTGTAGTCCTTGGGCTAAAAGTAGCCACTAACTCACCATTCTCATTCACTAAAAATTTTCCAAAATTCCAGGTAACCGGATCCGCAAATCCTTTGGCAACGGCTTGTTCTTTTAAATATTTAAAGAGAGGATGCACATCATCACCTTTTACCGAAATTTTTTCTGCCATCGGAAAAGTCACACCATAATTTTGTTTGCAAAATTCTTTGATGCCGCTATTATCCAATGGTTCCTGTCCGCCGAAATTATTAGCCGGAAAACCAATGATTACTAATTTGTCTTTATACTTCTTGTATAACTGTTCTAATCCTTCATATTGGGGGGTAAGTCCACAGGCCGATGCTGTATTTACAATCATTATTTTTTTCCCCTTGTAGTTGGAAAGATCAATATCATTACCATCAAGCCCCGGAGCTTTGAAATCATAAATAGAACCACCGGTTAAGGTTATGGCTAAAATTGTAGCGAAGAATAATGTTTTCATACTATTTTTTATATTTTATTAAGAACAAAGTTAAAGCGATTATGTTGCCTGCTTTTATAAATTAATTTAGCAGATAAATTTTATCATTGTTTTTCAAAACATCCTAAGTCTGGTAGCCCAACAGGTCTGGGCTTGCCGTCTAAATCAATTGTAATGCCGGCATTTACCCCTTTATTAATGGCTGGCGAGGAAGGCTTTAACCTGAAATCGTAATAATTATTAAACGTACTGATACTGTCAAACTGTGGCGACTGGTTATTAATCATTTGATTGCTGATAATATTTGCCGGAGTGGTTTGTACTTTCCATAAACCATAATCAAAATTCACATTGAAAGTAGTAGCCCCGCTTTTTGCCACCAGCACTTCATCATTCACAAGGCCATTCTCTCCCCAGAAAATGCAGTTGCGGAATATGGCATTCAGGTTAGCCGTAACAGGCACATTGTTTATGCTGATAAAGTTG
>JAYVKT010000255.1:0-8985 GCA_043768195.1 Chitinophagaceae bacterium
CGGCTATCCTTATTCTTACTTTCTAATTTCCATAAAATTCCTTTATAATCCGCAGTTGGTAACACGGTTGCCTTCAAATCAAAAAATGCCCTGCTATAATTCACTTTCCACAAATCATATCTTTTAATTTGCTCCATCAATCTTTTCTCAAAATCATTCCAGTTTTTTTTCTCCTTTGGGCTCCACAGTACTTCACTCAAAGCTGCTATCCGGGGAAATAGCATGTACTCAACTTTATTTGTATTCTTCATATACTCTGTCCACAAATTCGCCTGTGCCCCGAGAATATGTTTGGCCTGTTCATCATTTAATTCTTTTGGTATCGGTTCATAAGCATATACTTTTTCAATCGGGTTATAGCCGCCGATAGTAACCGAATCTTCATTTTCACTTTGTGTATGGTCAAAATAAACAGGGTTGCCCGGTGTCATTATCACATCATGATTTTGTTTGGCAGCTTCAATGCCTCCGGCTTCACCTCTCCAGCTCATTACAACAGCATTGGGGGCAAGACCACCTTCTAATATTTCATCCCAGCCAATTAATGTTCTTCCTTTTTTATTCAGGTATTTTTCCATCCGCTGGATAAGATAACTCTGCAACTCATGTTCATCTTTCAGTTTGTTATCGGTCATTTTTTTCTGACAATGCGGGCATCGTTTCCAGTTTTCTTTCGGGCATTCATCGCCGCCTACATGAATATATTTGGATGGAAACAGGGCCAGTACTTCATCCATCACATCCTGCAAAAATGTAAAAGTATTTTCCTGCCCTGCACAAAATACATCATCAAACACTCCCCATGTTTGCTGCACTTGTTTGCCAATACTGTCGCCACTCCATTTACATTGCTTGGGAAAATATTTTATAGTTGGTTCGCTGGGAAAGCAACTCAATTCCGGATAGGCTGCAATAGCCGCAGAAGCATGGCCGGGCATTTCTATTTCAGGAATAACATTGATGTATCTGTCTGTCGCATACTTTACTATTTCTTTTATTTGCTGCTGTGTGTAGAAGCCGCCGTATTTTATTCCATCATTACCAGTGCCGGGGTAGCGGCCAATGATAGTGCCGTTTCTCCATCCACCCACCGAAGTAAGTTTGGGATATTTTTTTATTTCAATGCGCCAGCCCTGGTCGTCAGTAAGGTGCCAGTGAAAAGTATTGAATTTATGCAGAGCCAGGTAATCAATATATTTTTTTAAAAAGGAAACTGGAAAGAAATGACGCCCAACATCAAGATGAAGACCCCGATAATTAAACCGGGCATGATCAAATATTTCCACAAGGGGAATTTCCCTTTTACTTCCTTTGTCCACTGGTATCAATTGAAAAAAAGTTTGTATGCCATGAAAGGCAGGTTCTGAAAAATTACTAGTAATAATAATTCCAGTTTTATTTACTTCCAGTTCATAGGCAGGTTTACCAGAAGTAGGCATCCGCCGCATTTGAAAAGATATGTCAGCTTGTTTTCCCTTAGCTGCTTCTGTTACAGAAATGCTGTATAATCTTTTCATTTCATTTTTGAAATAACTGAAAAGAGGTTTCCAATCCTGTTGCGGCAAGCTGGAAGAAACTGTAATATTATTTTTCAATAAAAAAAAGCCTTCCTGCTGTTTTACCTCTACGGGATAGGGGATAAGGTTCAGCTTCTTTTGTTGAGCCGTTGCAATTATCGAAAAAAGGACAGTACTGAAGAACACAAATACTAACCGCATAGAATCTTTTTTATCTGAGTATTGGTAAAAATATTTTAGATGTATTTACTGCATCATGATAAACCTTTATCGTTGCTTTCTTAAAATCACTTTTCTTCGCTTCATAAATATTCATAAACTGCTGCGGGTTTCTGTCTGCCAATGGAAACCAACTGCTTTGTATCTGTATCATCAGCCGGTGCCCTTTTTTAAATGTATGCGCCACATCAGGCAATTCAAATTTTACTGTTTCAATTTTGTTTGGCTTAAATGGTTCCGGGTTTTCAAAACTATTTCTGAATTTGCCCCGCATAATTTCTCCCCGTACCAGCATTTGATAACCGTCCATTGGGTAAGCACCAGCCCCCCTGCCCCCCGAAGGGGGATTCACGGAAGACCCCGGATATTTGAAGTCGTCGGGAAACACATCAATTACTTTTACCACAAAATCTGCATCTGTTCCTGTAATGCTTACTTTCAAGTTGGCCAAAACAACTCCGGCTAATGTAAGGTCTTCTTCAAGTGGGTAGGTTTCAAAAGTTAATACATCAGGTCTTCTTGATGCAAACCGTTGGTCGTCGGTCATGTATTCTCTTGATCTTCTGAAGTGCACATCTTCTGTATAAGGAACAGGATTTGCAGGGTCGCTGATGTATTCGGTAAAATTATTTTGTTTGCCGGGCATGTTCCATGAAAGTGAACCATTTTCTGCTAAATAAATATCTCTGCCATAACCACCCGGAGGCCACTGGTCTAATTTTCTCCAATGATTTTCTCCCGTAAAAAAAATGGTGGCTTCTGATAATTTAGGGTCATCGCCTTTTCCCTTCAGGTAATAATTAAAGAATGGTATCTCGACATTATTCTGATACCACTGCGAAGTATTGCTGCCAAATTTTACATTGCCGAGTTGTGTACCATCCCCACTGGCCCATTGTCCATGATACCAGGGACCCATTACTATTTTATTAGTCGCAGAAGGATTTTGTTTTTCGATTGCTTTATACAAGTTCCATGCACCAAAACAATCTTCAGCATCAAACAACCCACCCACTACCAGCATCGCCGGTTTGATATTATACATAGCTGTTCTTGCATTTCTTGCTTTCCACCAATCATCATAGTTAGGATGTGCATACAGGTCTTTCCAGAATTGCACACTGTCTTTCATGTGCTTCATTAAATCCGATAATGTATTTTCTAAATAAAATTTGTAGTTATCTCTGATGGGAAAAGTAAAACCGGGAGAACCGATAGTAGTCGGCTTTGGTCTTGGTTTACCAAAACCAGAATAAAAACTAAACCCATCCATTTGAAAAAATGCACCGTTGTGATGAAAATCATCACCCATAAACCAATCAGTAACCGGCGCCTGCGGACTTACAGCTTTTAATGCCGGGTGATTGCTGGCAGCAGCCATGGTGGCATAAAAACCGGGGTAGGAGATACCGAAGATGCCGACATTGCCATTGTTATTGGAAATGTTTTTTACGATCCAATCAATCGCATCGTAAGTATCACTGGCTTCATCAATTTCAGTTCCGGTTTTATTTTTATTGAATGGACGAACATCCACAAACTCTCCTTCACTCATCCACCGGCCCCTTACATCCTGTGTAATGATGATATAATTTTCTCTTGCATAATATTTCCAGTGACCACCCCAAAGCCGGGCAGAGAATTCTTTTCCATACGGAGCACAGGAGTAAGGTGTCCGCACCATCAGTATAGGATGCTTTTCACTTTTATCATTCGGAATGTAAACAGTGGTGAACAATTTAATACCATCCCGCATTGGGATAGACAGCTCTTGCTTTGTGTAATTTTCTTTTATCCAGGCAGAATCCTGATTTTCTGTTTGGGCATTTGCACCGGCAACGAATAGAATACATAATAGGGGAAGTATGATTTTCTTCATGGTATTTATTTATACCCATAAAAATACGGTTTCTGCAAGTAGCTTGTTGAATGATTTACTAATCATATACTCAACGCCAGCTACCATATAATAAGAAAGGCGCCCAATAATAAGGATGCTGGTATTTGGGGTTTTGCGTCAGGCTAATCTGTGCCTGTCGCAAGGCCTCCGCTTTCGACATGTGCTCAATGTTTTTATAAAAGTCCGTCATTAAAATACTGGTGGCTTCATCATGCACTTTCCATAATGAAGCAACAACTGTCTTTACCCCTTTTACCAAAAATGAGTTGGCAGGGGAAATATACCAGCCCTTGCTTATTTCTTTGTTAACCCCGGTTTCGCAGGCTGACAACGTAACCAATTCACAATCTTCAATCTTCAAACTTTTTATTTCCCTGATAGTTAATTTTCCGTTTTTAGAAGCATCGGTCTGATCGTTACCTGCAAATACGAGGTAAGAATTGCGAAAATCATTATAATCTAAAATGCCGTGTGTAGCAAAGTGAACAAACCTGTCCTTTACTAAGCTTTGCCTTGCATTTGTTTCTGTGGCAGAGTCCTGCACAAAATATTGTTCGTTGCCGAAAATTGTTTTAAGGTTGTTTACTTCTTTTTCAGAGTTAGGAAGCGATTTATCAGGATTACCGAAAGCAGATAAGCCGGTAATAGATTTAACAGGGTTGTTTTTTTCATAAAATACTTCGAGCTGGCTGGTATAAAATATTTCAAAGTCTTCTATTAAAAATTTTTGTTGGTTATTATTCTTGTAAGAAAGAACCTGGAAGGGGATGAGTGATAATCTTCCGGTAGGAATAATGCACAGCGTTTTCTTGCCATCAATAATCTCTGATACGGGTTTGATAAGTACACTGTAAAGTTTTGCAGATACATCAGCATAATCTATGGTCTGGCTTTCTTTTTGGTTTACAATAATACCCCGTTGTGTAAGGCTACCTGATGAAAATTTTGATTGTGGTAACCGTAGTGCTTTTTTAAGGGTGTTGATAAGGCTGTCAATTTCAAAATTAAGCTCCACGGTTACAGCCCTTGTTTCCTTGCTTGTTACTGAGAAGATGTATAGTTGTTTCTGGTTGATGATATAGAGCAGGCAGGCCACACTATCGGGTATGCTTTTTTTGTAGGCAGCAAATTTTTGCGGATTTACCGATTCTGCAAACCCGGCTTTGATGCTTTCATACTTTGTGGCCAGGTCATCAATATAGTTTTCATAATCCTCCTCAGCGGTTTTTATTGTTTTAACCAGCAATTCTACCAGTTCACCATTTTGCTGGCCAACGGGTTTTACTTTTTCGGATTCTAATTTTTCTTTTGCTATGTTTTTACGCTGTAAAATATCTTTTGCCTTATCTAAATCTTCCTGTTGCTTACTATCTTGTGCGGAGATGCCGGCTTCACCTGTTTTGTCTTTGATACCCTGCAGGTTGGCGAGATTGGTGTAATAAACCGCCTCATCAACCTGGTTTGACTGTACACAGGCGGCAATTAATTTATTAAACAAATCAGTTTTAGTTTCTTCTGTTTTTAATTTATTTTTTTCTTCTTCGCTGCCTACTAATTTAGTGGATAGCTTTGTTACAATATCAACTGCTTTTTTATAATTATTAATGGCAGAATCTTTTTTGCCCTCCAGGAAAAAAATATTCCCGGTTTCATAAAACACTTCCCATATTAAATTTTCATCTTCTGCTGCCTGAGAACCTGATTTTGATTGGAGAAGAAATTCTAGACCTTCCGTATATTTTTTTTCCTCTTTTGCAATCCGGCCGAGATACAGGTATGCGTTTGATAAATTGGATTCATTTTTATTTTTTGTGTCTATCACTTTTTGCAGATATGCCCTGGCTTTTTTATAATCGCCCTGTTTAAATGTAATCATCCCTTTTAGTTCCAGGGCTTGTATCAACCTCCGGTTGGCGCCTGTTTTTGCAGCCATTTTTTCACAATCATTAGCCATTGTAAGGGCTTTTACATAATCTTTTTTATTGAATAGGGCTTCGCTTGCATTTAATTTCAATAATAAATCTAAGTCATTGATGGTTCCAGAACGGGAAGAAAGTTTCATCGCTTCTGTAAAGTAACCAAGGGCTTTGTCGTTGTCCCGCTGTGCCAGGTAAATATTACCAATATTATTTAAACAGGTTATCCGGTTTTGTGTTTCTCCTTCTTTTGTATATATACTGTCTGCACGGCTGTAATAATCCAACGCTGTTGCCAGTTCAAAAAAACGGGAGTAATAATTACCATAGCTGATATTAAGGCTGGCTATCATCAGGCTGTTGTTGGTAGAGTCGCAAATAGTTTTTATTTTATCCAGGTATTCTTTTGCTATTTTGTTGTTGCCCTGTATCAGGTACAAATAGCTTAACGAACCGTACAAATCAGCTTTGTTTGTTTCGTTTTTGTTGTCAATAGCGAACTGTACACCTTCTTCATATTCTTTTTTTGCCAGTGAATAGTCAAACAGGTCTACATAAATATTTCCCAGGTTCAACTTTATTGCTGCTAATTGTTGTTTATTTTGAATAGAATCGAATAAATAGTAGGCCCGGTTGTAGAAATAAATGGCAGAGTCGTACCGCAACCGCACATCGGCGGCATCGCCTAAATATGAATAGCAGCTTGCTATGTCATAAACATTATTTTCTGAACGGGCAGTAGAAAATGCTTTTTTAAATAAGGCTTCTGCTTCACCAAATTTTAATTGTTTGTTTTGCAGCAGCCCAAGATTAAGTGAAGTATAGATTTGTTTGTCTTTATCCCCAAGCTCTGATGCCAGGGCTGCCGCCTGTTTGTAATACCTGGCAGATATAGCTGTATCTTTTTTATAATAATACCCGCCAAGATTATAGACCGCAGAGAGTAAACTGGTTTTGCTGTTGATTTTTTTTGAAAGCTCTTCTGCTTTACGGAATTTCTCAAATGCTTTTATATCATCATCAGCTTCTTTGTAGGTGTTGCCAATATCAATAAGATAATCTATGGCAGAAGCTGTGTCTTTTCCTTTGTAAGCATAAAACAGAGCACTGTCCTGTGCAAACAATCCTTTTTCTTTTAAACCGGATAAAGAATAGAGGTTGCCTAATTTACCCCATGCATATGCTTTATACCCGTTATTATCTGCCAATTGCTGATATTCCAGGGCTTTTTGATGAGAGTAGATGGCGGAATCATATAAACCCATGCTCCAGTATGTCTGACCTACTTGTGAAAGATTATATCCTGCCTGATCCCATCTGCTGATAAGCTGATAGTATTTAATTGTTGACTGATAGTTTATAATGGCTTTCCTGTATTCTCCCTGCTTTGATTGATTATAGGCTACATTGCTTAGTGCAGAGATGGCATTACTACCATCTTCCAGTGATTGATATGTGTTAACAAGTTGCTTGTAAATCAAAGCAGCCTCTTTGTTGCGGTTTTGTTTTTCATATACGATTGCAATATTTCGTTGCAATTCTGCTATTGCAGCAGTGCTTTCATAGTTATCGTTTTTCTTTAGCTCTTCGATTCCCTTGCCGAAAACATTTATGGCTTTTTCAAAGTCTTCAAACTCGTAATACCCATTACCCTTTTCTTTGTAAATTTTTGCCAGCACTTTATTTCGCAGTGCTTCGTTTTTCATTAAAGTGTCCTTGTTTAGCAGGGCTTCCATACTGTCATATAAAGCTGTGGATTTGCCTTTGTCTTTCAATTGCCGAAGGCAATATGCTTTTTTAATCAGGCATTGATAAAGCAGGTAGTCACGGTCGGTGGTATTGCGTAGTGCTGTTATGCCTGAGTCGCAGAACTGGATTGCTTTTTGATAGTTATTGAGATTCTGGCTTACCTCTGCTCTTGTTACAAAGTAAAGGCCACTTGTAAGGGGGTCATTAATTAATCTGGCAAATATTGATAGGTTATTGAAAATTGTTTCTGCTTCTTTTGTGTTCCCATTATTATTTTTTTCAAGTGCAGTGGTTACCCAACCGGCAAAATGATAATCCTCCAGGATGGTGTTTTTATATTCCGCTATTTTCTTTTTTAGAAGTAGCTGGTTACGGGTTAAAGCACTCAGGCTATCATACACTTCATAAGAACTGACCGGCGCATCACCAACAACCCAGCCCCCAAATGATTCTGTTAGCCTGAATTCTTTACCATAGTATCCGTTTGGATACGACAATACATACAATAAAAATTGCCGCACATCAATTGGCTTACAATCTTTCATTACCTGAACAAGATTTTTTCCTTTGTATCTCCCATTATTAATAACTGTGGACAGCACCGGATTTGTTTCCGGATTTATATTAGCACCTGTTTGCCTGATATAATCAGACCAGGCATTGAGCATACTGTCTTCAAAATGTTTATCATTTCTTCTCCAAAAGATATCTGAACTGGTGAAAGGGTTCTGATTGTTATCTGTAAAGACAACCCCTGTCAGGTCAACTTTTCGGAACAATCCCGGGTTTTTTGTCTTTATAACCGAGACTGCTAATTGCACCATATCCCCGGTTTTAATCAGGTAGTTGCTGTCGGCTTTTTGCAGATGTTTATTAAAAATGTACACCGAATAGAAATCAGCATTTTTAATTTTATCAATTACTAATGCTGTTCCCAGGCTGGCTTCAGACCTTGGGCTGTCATTTTTCTGAATAGCTTTTACCTCTCCGCTTGAACCCGGTATCAGCCCATATTTTTCATTTGCATATACAAACCCAATTGCTGTGTCCCCCGTTTTATAGGTTACATTGTAAAGTTTAAAATACCTTTTTGCGGTTTCATTTTCAACCGTTTCCTGGCAATATAACTTGCCGGCTATCAGAAATAGAAAAGTAAATTGTAGTATTTTTATATTGTTCTGCATGGCTGAGTTGTAAGAAGGTCGTAAGTTAGTTTTAATTTCTTTTAACCATATACCTTGCAGAGGGTATTCAACGTAATAAATATGGAAGCTAATAAACAGGTTATAGAAAAATTTTACACGGCTTTTCAAAAGCTGGACTATCAAACTATGAACAGTTGCTACAGCGATGATATTGTGTTCAGCGACCCTGCGTTTGGGTTGCTAAGAGGAGTGGAGGCAAAATATATGTGGGAAATGCTTTGCAGGAATGCAAAAGAGTTTTCATTAACCTTTTCCAACATTCAACTATTAGACGAAGAGTATGCCACCTGCAACTGGGTAGCTACTTATACTTTTTCCAGAACAGGAAGAAAGGTGATAAATAGTATCAAGGCTTTTATGAAGCTGAAAGATGGAAAAATAATTGAACACAGCGATGCCTTCAAGCTGAGCAAATGGGCTGCACAGGCTCTTGGCTGGAAAGGGGTGTTATTAGGCTGGACTGGTTTTATGAAAAGAAA
>JAYVKT010000256.1:0-2239 GCA_043768195.1 Chitinophagaceae bacterium
TCTTTCAACAGGTCTTTGTTAGTGGCAGCAATTACCCTTACATCTACTGAAATATCTTTATCAGCCCCCACCCTTGTTATCTTACCTTCCTGCAATGCCCGTAATACTTTTGCCTGTGCATTAGCACTCATATCCCCAATTTCATCCAGAAAGAGTGTGCCGCCACTGGCAGATTCAAACTTTCCTATCCGTTGCTTAATTGCGGAGGTAAATGAACCTTTTTCATGGCCAAAAAGTTCACTTTCGATAAGCTCTGTTGGAATAGCGGCACAATTCACTTCTACAATGGGGCCGGTGGCCCGGTTACTTTTTTCATGCACCCAACGGGCTACCAGTTCTTTCCCCACACCATTTTCACCTGTAATCAATATCCGGGCATCTGTAGGAGCTACCTTTTCTATTGTTTCTTTTATCTTTTTAATGGGCGATGATTCGCCAATCATCTCCTGCACTTTACTCACCTTTCTTTTCAGCACTTTGGTTTCTGTAACCAGGCTGCCTTTATCCATGGCATTGCGTATGGTAATCAACAACCGGTTTAGATCGGGCGGTTTTGAAATATAGTCATAAGCCCCTTTTTTAACTGCTTCAACCGCCGTTTCAATATTGCCATGCCCTGAAATCATAATGATGGGCACATCAGGGTTTATTTCACCGGCCTTCTGCAAAAATTCGATGCCATCTAATTTGGGCATTTTAATATCGCACAATACAAGGTCAAAGGTTTTTTCTTTAAATTTCTTTAGCCCTTCTTCGCCATCCGCCGCTTCATCCATTTTATATCCCTCAAAAGACAGGATTTCTGTCAAGGTTTTGCGGATTGCCTTTTCGTCGTCAATAATCAGTATGTCTGCCATTATTTTTTTTTAGAACCGTAAAAATAAATGAAAACTGCGGGTTATGTGTTGCGAGTTTGGGGTTTTGGGTTAAACGCTTCGATTAGAAAAGTGGAAAGAAAATAAGAATCTGCAAATTCAAGAGTCTAAGCCCATTAGCGGTTGGGGCAAAAATAGAGGCCGGGTAGAAACCCAGCCTCGTTATAAAATCCAATATCCTATGAAAAACCATTGCAAAGATGCGGTTAATTAACCAAAACGTTGCAGCTTAAACGAAATATATTTTTGCAGAGTAAATTTACGAGTGCAATAAAAAAGCCCTTAATTATTTTAAGGGCTTTTAGTATTTTTCAATTTACTTTTTCTGATACATTACTTCTTTAACCAGCCTCACCGTTCTAGGCACATCCGGCAAGGCGGCAGCCACAAGGTTTGGGGCATAATGCAAAGGTGCATCGGCAGCAGTTATCCGGCGGATAGGTGCATCCAAATAATCAAATCCTTCTTTTTGTATGCGATAGGTAATTTCTGAAGATACCGATGCAAAAGGCCACTGCTCTTCTACTATTACCAGCCGGTTTGTTTTCTTAACGCTTTCAAGAATTGTCATCCAGTCAAGTGGGCGGATAGTCCGGAGATCGATTACTTCGGCATTTATTCCTTCTTTTTCTAATTCAGCGGCGGCTCCTAATGCCACTTTCATCATTTTATTAAATGACACTATCGTTACATCCTTGCCTGCTTTTTTTATATCGGCTTTTCCCAATTCTATATAATATTCTTCATCGGGTACTTCACTTTTGTCTCCATACATCTGCTCACTTTCCATAAACATTACCGGATCTTCTTCATACCTGATGGCTTGTTTCAACAAGCCCTTGGCATCATAGCCATTGCTGGGTGATACAACTTTGATACCCGGAATATTAGCATATAAAGACTCGAAGGCGGTGGAATGTTGTGCTCCAAGCTGACCTGCTGAACCATTTCCACCTCTAAATACAATTGGACAAGAAATTTGCCCACCGCTCATTGCCAGCATTTTAGAAGCCGTGTTAAGAATTTGATCTAAAGCCAAAACGGCGAAATTCCAGGTCATAAATTCTACAACCGGACGAAGGCCATTTTGAGCAGAACCAACACCAACTGCTGTAAAACCCAATTCCGAAATCGGTGTATCAATTACCCTTTTAGGACCAAATTCGGCCAGCATTCCCTGGCTTACTTTGTAGGCGCCGTTGTACTCGGCCACTTCCTCCCCCATCAGATAAACTCTATCATCCCTTCTCATTTCCTCACTCATTGCTTCCCGTAATGCGTCCCGAAATGCGATAGATCTTGGCATTTTTTAATCATTTTTAAAGAGTGCAAAATTTAAGCGACCAGGGGGATAAAACCTAAAA
>JAYVKT010000257.1:0-5016 GCA_043768195.1 Chitinophagaceae bacterium
CTTCTTTTAATGCCTTCTTTATTGCTGCTACATATTATCTCGAGAATGGCAAGGATTTAAACCAGGCATTAACATGGATGAACAAAGCCCTTTCCACCAACCCTAAAGGCTACTGGATTATTTATCAAAAAGCAAAAATAGAATATGCACTCGGCGAATATAAAAATTCAATAATAACTGCTAAACAGTCAAGACAGGTTTCGGAAGAAAATAAAAACTCTGATTATGTAAAACTAAACGACCAATTGATAGCAGATGCTGAAACTAAGTTGAAAGACAAGGATGCTGCCATATTTACTGCGCCGGTTACTAACGTAAGTCCAACACCGCAAGGATCTTCCAGTTCGATTATTGAAAATACTCCTGTAAGTAACAGCAGGTTTGCTCTTATTATAGGTGTAAAGTCATATACCAGTGTGTCGCCGCTTGCTAATACAATAAATGATGCGGTTGACATGGCCAGAACATTAAAAAAACTTGGGTTTACTGTAATAGAACTTATTGATCCAAAAACGAAAAGAGAAATGCAGGAGGTTATTAGAAGATACTATACACTCTTACAGGAAAATAAAGGTGCAGTTGGGCTTGTATTTTATTCAGGACATGGATTGCAAATAGATGGCTCTAATTACCTGGTACCTGCTTCTGCCAGCCTTGAAATAAAAGCAGATGTTGAAGATCAATGTGTGAATATGAATTATATAATGGAAGCTATTCAGGAAGCAAAAAATCCTCTGAATATTTTTATTCTGGATGCCTGTCGTAATAATCCTTTCAGAAGTTTTGACAGATCCGGAGAAAGGGGCCTTACCCTGGTATCGGCTCCGGCGGGTTCATATATTGTGTATTCCACCAAACCCGGTTCAGTTGCTTCTGATGGGTCAGGAAGAAACGGGCTTTTTACTTCAAGTTTACTTAAGTATATGAGTACCCCTAATATGAATATTGAACAGGTTTTTAAAAATGTAGCCCGGGAAGTTATCACCCAGTCTAATAATGCGCAGCGGCCGTGGATTGCCTCCGACTATATTGGCGATTTCTATTTTTTGAGATGAGTTGTAATCAGTGTTTAAACCCTACATGGTGGATTGTGCAATACAACTTTAATAAAAGCAGTGATTAATTCTACCAGCCCTGCTGTGTAAAACAGCAACCTTTATGGTTAAATTTTGCCAAACACACCAGCACTGAAAAAATAAATCTTTTAGTTTATACTAACTGTAGTCCATAATAACCAATAGCCGTAAACACACTGCACCGGATGATAACACCAAGGCAGCACCAGAGTAATAATTTTTTAAGATTTACATTTAACCCTGTTCCTACTGCAATGCTTATTGGTGCCCCTACAGTAATGGTGCCTAAAATACCAAGCCCAACGACACCATATTTATTCCACAGCTTTGTTATTACCGGATGTTTTTTTGTTTCTTCCACCGGAATTTTTTTCTTTTTATGAAAGAAAGCCCTGATTTTATCGCCAAAAAAGGCTGCAACAATGGCTCCTGCCAACCCGCCGGTAACACTGGCAAAAAAAATCATCCACGGAGAAAGACCAAAAGCAAAACCTGCGGGGATAGCAGCATATATTTCGAAGGTAGCCAGACCTGCTACAGTAAGTATTTTTAAAAACATAGATACGGTGTGAATAAATGTTTGTACACAAGCCGGTAAAATTAGTTGAAACAGGGTTGCTAAACTTGAAACTGCATGTTAAATTATACTGCGAGGGCATTACGCCATAGTTGATGTACTGAGCTTGTCGAAGTATCTTCCACCCGCCACCTGACCATAGTAACGTTTTAATAGTACACCGTTGGTGTTTGTATTCTTACCAAAGCTATTTCAACTTCTTCATCCCAATAATATTCAACAACGATTTCATCTGGCTAATGGCAATATCGTTTAAACCACACAAATAAAAAAATCCCACAGCATATTGCGGGATTAAAATAATTAGAATTTAAGCCCCGGAATCAAGCCGCTTCACGGTCTTTATTTCTTTCAATAAATAAGTCATGATAGACCTGCACCCTCATCCAGTATTCGGCAGAAATATCCAATAGCTTTTGGAGCTTTAAGGCAGTGGCTGCACTTACATGCCTTTTGCCATGCAGCAACTCACTGAAATGCCCGGCTTTCATACCCAGCAATTCTGCAAACTCTGTTTTCTTTATATCCCTGGCGGCTAATTCCATTTGTAAGATTTCTCCCGGATGCAGCGATACATCAGTAAAGATTTCTTTGCCACGGGAATTAACTACTTTGTAATTAGACATTTTATTAAAATTTTATTAATCTCTTGTATAATTATGGCAGGTGAACCTGATTGATACCTGCCATAATCTTTTTCTCTTGCTTTTACTATTGATAATGATTTGTCAAATCTTCTATTATCAATACATCTGTTATCACCACTGAATCTTTCTCTACACTTAAAATCAACCTGTACTGTAAATCAACCCTGACTGAATAATAACCTTTGAAGTTGCTTTTCAGGGCTTCAAAGTTCATTCCCCTAAATTTTCTCAGTTCCTGGATGCTCTCGGTATTCTGAAGCATCAAAACTGTCTTTTTGTACTTCAGGATTACATCCTGACTGTACTTTGGTTTTCCTGTTACCTGTTTACCCTCAAATATTTTTTGCAGGTAAGCATTGTTAAACTGTACTACCATCCATGTGTATTTACATATTTACAAGATTATGCGATTTGGTATATTCAAAATATTGTTTTTAAATACACCCGATGATGCTTGCTTTAGATGTAAAAGAGCTTCATTTACCAAAATTAGGGAAAAGAATATTTCTTACCAAATCTTGGTAATATCTAATGGACAGAAAAAGATTCAGGGTCAAGCCTGGAAAGACGTAGTTCTTACTTCAACTTCTCCTTAAAATCCAAACCATTCTTCTTCAACGTTTCTTTAGCGAGTTCATAACCCGCATCTGCATGTCGTATCACTCCCATGCCCGGGTCATTTCTTAATACACGGCGCAGTCTTGCTTCGGCATCATCCGTGCCATCAGCAACGATGACCATGCCTGCATGTATGCTGTAGCCCATGCCTACACCGCCGCCATGGTGCAATGAAACCCAACTAGCCCCGCCTGCAGTGTTTACCAGTGCATTTAATATTGGCCAGTCGGCTACTGCATCACTACCATCGAGCATACTTTCTGTCTCTCTATTGGGAGATGCAACAGAGCCGGTGTCCAAATGGTCACGACCAATAACAATGGGAGCTTTTACTTTTCCGGTTCTTACCAACTCATTAAAAGCAAGTCCTGCTTTTTCTCTTTCGCCCTGCCCTAACCAACAAATGCGGGCAGGCAATCCCTGGAAAGCAATTTTTTCTTTAGCCATCTTCATCCAGCGAAGCATTCCTTTATTATGCGGAAACATATTCATGATGAGTTCGTCTGTTACAGCAATATCATTGGGATCGCCACTGAGTGCAGCCCAACGGAACGGGCCCTTGCCTTCGCAAAATAGCGGACGAATGTAGGCTGGTACAAATCCAGGAAACGCAAATGGTTTGCCTTCGTTGGAAGTGTCGCCCATTTTTATTTCATGCTCCCTTGCCCTTGCCCGGATATTGTTTCCATAATCAAAAGTAATAGCACCCATTTCCTGCAAATCGGCCATCAGCGATACATGATAGTAAATGCTTTCATAACTGCGTTCCAGATATTCAGCAGGATTTTTTTCCCGCAGCACATTGGCTTCTTCGTTGCTGAGTGTGTTGGGAATATATCCATACATGGGGTCATGTGCAGAAGTCTGGTCGGTGAGTGTATCGGGAACAACTTCCCGTTTAATGAGCCGCTGTAATAATTCCACCGCATTACAAAGCACACCAATGCTCTTACCAACACCTGACAGCTTATACCTTAAAGCTGCATCTATCGCCTCATCAATATTGGTATATTTTTCATCAAGGTATTTTGTTTCGATGCGTTTGTCTATCCGCCATTCTTCTACTTCGGCAATAAGTGCTACGCCTTCATTCATGGTGATGGCGAGAGGTTGTGCGCCGCCCATGCCGCCTAACCCGGCTGTTACATTTAAGGTGTGTTTTAATGTACCGCCAAAATGCTTATCGGCCGCTGCTGCATAAGTTTCATAAGTACCCTGTACAATACCCTGCGAACCAATGTATATCCAGCTACCGGCGGTCATCTGCCCGTACATCATCAGGCCTTTTTTTTCAAGTTCGTCAAAATGTTTCCAATTGGCCCAGTTGGGAACAAGTTGGCTGTTGCTGATTAACACTCTTGGTGCATCTTTATGCGTTTTTAAAATGCCTACTGGTTTGCCGGATTGAATAAGTAGTGACTCATCATTCTCTAATATTTTTAAAGCGGCAATAATATTATCGAGGGCTTCGAAGTTTCTGGCAGCTTTTCCACGGCCACCATATACTATCAGGTCGTCGGGGCGTTCGGCTACCTCTGGGTCAAGGTTGTTGAGTAACATTCGTAAGGCGGCTTCCTGTATCCAGCCTTTGCAGGAGAGTTGGTTGCCGGTTGGGGTTTTGTATTTTACGGGGTCGTAATGTTTAATAATTGCTGTACTCATAATTATTTTTTTTACCGAAGAGAACAAGAGAACGCAAAGTTTACATAGAGGCCCTCTGCGAAACCTCCTATAACTCCTGTTCTCTGCGGTGAAACACAAAAGTCGTTAATCTCTGTTAAAAGAAATATCTTGAGATAAACTTTGTTGAATGAGTGTTCACATCAATGCTAAGCCGGGTGAAATAGCCCCAATCGTATTAATGCCCGGCGACCCGCTGCGTCACGGCCCGCGCGCGCACGGCGTCGGCCCAGTCCAGATCGAGGGTTTCGAATGCATCGGCCGACGACGCCACACGCGGCAGCGACAACGCCGATGTGGCCGCTGCGGCCGCCAGCAGCTGCAAACAACGCCGACGTCCACTGGATGAAACACGCGACGTCATGCCGACACCTCGCGCGCAGGTGTTGCGGGTACGCCCTTTATCGGCCGCTTGAAC
>JAYVKT010000258.1:0-8634 GCA_043768195.1 Chitinophagaceae bacterium
TCATCATGAAAGAATACATCATTTCTTAAATGAAACGTAAAAACCGTTCTGTCTTCGGAAACATCCCAGCTCTTTGCCAGCGATGGTACAATGTGAAGGCTATCATCAATTTCAACCAACGTATTGTACAACTGATGTGCCGGCCACATAACAGACTGGCTTTTTGCAAAAGCAGGATCAAGAGAGGCTATGCCGTTAAATTCATTATAGTGAAATATCTTTCCCTCGCTGTTCTTCTTATTGTAACAAGCGGAGAGCAACCAGCAACCAGCTATCAATACCAGGTAATTACTTTTAACGTTCATCTTAAATACCAAAGCTTAAATTTACGGTAACAAAACATATTGCCGTGAAATACATCAGCCGGTTTATTTATATTTCATATGCCTCCCTTATTGCAGTTACACTTTGCTTTTCAAAAAGCACCTGTGCACAGCCGCTGGGTCAGAAGACAAAGTTTACCCGGCAGGATACACTGCGTGGCAGCATCACACCGGAAAGAGCCTGGTGGAATGTAGTCTCGTATAATATTTATGTGGCACCCGATTATAAATCAGAAACCATTAAAGGCTGGAATCAAATTAGTTTCGATGTAAACAGTGACGGCAAGAACAAAAAAATGCAAATAGACCTGCAACAGCCAATGATGATTGACAGTGTTATTTTCAACCATAAAAAAATAAAAGCTTTTAAGCGGAATGGTAATGTTTATATAATTGATTTCGGAGGTTTTAATTTTATTGCTGCAAAAACAGCGTTGCAAAAAAAACACCCTGTTACACTCCATAGCATTAAAATATATTTTCGGGGCAAACCCCGTGAAGCAGTAAACCCGCCATGGGATGGTGGCTGGATTTGGGGCAAAGATGCAAAAGGCCGTCCGTGGATGACAGTTGCCTGCCAGGGGTTAGGTGCCAGTGTGTGGTATCCGTGTAAAGATCATCAAAGCGATGAACCCGACCAGGGTGCATTGATACAGGTAAAAGTTCCCGATACGTTAGTAGCTGTTGCCAATGGAAAATTGTATGCTAAGGACGATCAGAAAGATGGGACTATGCTTTATACCTGGCAGGTAAAAAATCCAATTAATAATTATAACATCGTTCCATACATTGGCAAGTATGTTCATTTTGCAGATAGCTATATAGGTGAAACGGAAAAGAACCTATCCTTAGACTATTGGGTGCTTGATTACAATTTGGAAAAAGCTAAAAAACAATTTGGCCGTGATGTAAAACCTATGCTGAAGGCATTTGAATACTGGTTTGGCCCCTACCCTTTTTATGAAGATGGGTTTAAACTCGTTGAGTCGTCACATCTTGGCATGGAACATCAAAGTGCTACGGCTTATGGCAATCATTATATGAATGGTTATCTCGGTAGCGATCTTTCAGGAACCGGTTGGGGATTGAAATGGGATTACATCATCATTCATGAAAGCGGACATGAGTGGTTTGCCAATAATATTACAACAAATGATATTGCTGATATGTGGGTGCATGAGGGCTTTACTATGTATTCAGAAGCATTATTCGTAGAATATCATTATGGTAAAAAAGCTGCGGATGAATATGTGCAGGGCATCCGTAATAATATCAGCAATGACAAACCCCTGATTGGACCCTATGGAGTAAACCAGGAAGGCAGTGGCGATATGTATAATAAAGGAGCTAATCTTTTACATACCATCCGCCAGGTAATTGATGATGATTCGGTTTTTAGAAAAATAATGAGGGGGCTAAATAAAGATTTTTATCATCAGACAGTTGACTCAAAAGAGGTGGAGGCCTATTTCTCTAAACAATCGGGGAAAGATTTATCCAAAATTTTTGACCAGTATTTACGAACAACTAAAATACCTGTGCTGGAATATAAAATGAAAGAAAGAAACATTTCATATCGTTGGGTGAACTGTATTGAAGGATTCAATATGCCAGTTTCACTAACCGGTGGAAAGCAATTCATTATTTATCCCAAAAAAGAGTGGCAAAGTTTTGATTTACCTCTGAATTATAGTATGGATATTAACAAGAATTACTACATCAGTTTAAAGAAAACAGATTAACTCCACTTGTCACTCAACATTCCACTCTTATCTTTATGATATGAGCAGTATTCGAAGGCAAAGCATCATCTCATCTGTTGTTATATATATCGGCTTTGCTGTCGGTTTGTTGAATACCTATTTTTTTACACGGCAAGGTACTGCTAACGATTTTACTGAAGCACAATATGGATTGACTACCATTTTCATCGCCATTGCTACTATGATGTCGGCTTTTGCCACAATGGCTATGCCCTCTTATATTTTTAAATTCTATCCATACTACAATGATAATCTTCCGCCACGGAAAAACGATTTAGTTACCTGGGCATTACTGGTAAGCACTATTGGTTTTGTGCTGGTAATGATAGCCGGTTGGTCATTAAAACATCTGGTAATAAAAAAATTTGGTACCAATGCACCACAACTCGTTTCATATTATTATTGGATATTTCCAATGGGACTTGGCTTAACTATTTATACTGTACTGGAAGCATATGCCTGGAGCCTACAAAAATCTGTAGTAGCCAATTTTTTCAGGGAGGTGCAGTGGCGGTTATTAACTACTTTATTAATTGTACTCTTTGTTACCCATACAATTAAAGACTTTGATTTATTCATCAAACTTTTTGCCTTCACCTATCCGGGAATTGCCATCAGTTTGTTTTTGTACTTAGTCGTAACAAAAAAAATCCACTTTACTTTTACCATTAGCAAAGTAAGCAGGCGGTTCTTCAAAAAGATTGTTGCACTATGCAGTTTCGTTTATGGCGGCACCCTCATCTTTACCCTTTCACAGGTTTTTGATACTATTATAATCGCCTCATTGCTTGAAGATGGCCCGGCTAAAGCTGGTGTATTCGGTTTAGCTACAATTATGACCAGCATCATCCAGGCTCCGCAAAGAGGAATTGTATCTGCCTCTATCTCTCATCTGTCCAAAGCATGGAAGGATAAGAATATGGTGCTGCTGCAAAAAATCTATCAACGTTCATCCATCAACCAGCTCATTTTTGCCTGTGCCATTTTCTTACTTATCTGGATGAATTTTACCGATGGCATCAATACTTTTAATGTAAAACCAGCCTATCTTGATGCTGCCTGGCTGTTTTTTATTTTGGGCCTTACCAAAATTATTGATATGGGTACCGGTGTTAATGCCCAGATTATTGCCACCTCTACCTACTGGAAATTTGAACTTGTCAGCGGTGTTATCTTATTATCAGTAATGCTGCCGTTAACTTATATTCTTACCACAGCATACGGTATTATAGGGCCGGCAATAGCCACTTTAATCTCCATCACCATATATAATATAATCAGGATTGTCTTTTTATGGCAGAAATTTAAACTCTTTCCGCTCACCATACAGTCCCTTTATACCATACTGTTAGCAGCCGCTTGTTACGGCACCTGCTATTTTGCATTTAAAGATATACATGGATTAGCTGGCATGTTTATACGAAGCGTTGTATTTATGTTGCTATACGCTACAGGAGTTATTTACCTGAAACTATCACCTGACATTCAACCGGTGATATTAACAATAAAAAAAAGATTGGGACTTTAAAAGGATTAGTTGCTGCTGACAATCTGCTTGGCATCAATCCTGCCGGCACCAACAAAACGTTTGAGATAGTAAGGTTCAAACAACCCGTTTACCATTACCCCTCTTGAAACAGAAGCATGGATAAATTTATTGTTGCCAAGATAAACGCCTACATGGGAAACACCGCTTCCATTGGTATTAAAAAATACAAGGTCGCCTTCTTGTAGTTCGGTAGTAGAAATTTTACGACTGGTCCTGTATTGCTCTCTTGAAACTCTTGGTAAGGCAATGCCATATACCGAAGAATAAACGGCTACTGTAAAACCAGAACAATCCACACCACTCTTGGTATTGCCACCTGTGCGATAGCGAACACCGTACCATTCATCAACACTTTCCAGCAATTCTTTATTGGGTAATGACTCTACTTCGGTATTCATTAACACGGCATACTTCAACTGAACAGACGAAGCCATTTCAACTTCGGAAGTCCTGCTGGCTAAAATTTGTGCTATTTCATTTCCTCCCTGCTTTTCTACAGGTGTTTCAATAATATTTACACCACGGGTATTACTTATTGACAGCTGCGGTACTGGCTTCGCTTCCGTTTTGTCAACAATAGCTGGTGGAATTACAGTTATATCATCAATAAATTTAGTTTGGGGGCCAGATGCAGACATAGTGTTTACCTGCCTGTTACTGGTAAAATTCAGCGGCTTAAATGTTGAGCAACTGCTCAAAAAAACAACAACTGCTATAGCTGGTAATATTTGCTTAACCATTACGTCTTTCGTTTTAGGATGATTTCATGGGGTTTTTAACTCATGTTGCTGCCAGTAAACCAGCCGTAGCGTTCTAATGCCGGCAACAGGATAACCTCTAAGGGAGGCGGGCAAAAATATAGTTTAATGCCCAAAAAAAGCCATGTTCTCTAAACGAATTTCCCCGGCTGATATTGCCATACCACTAAATCACTGTAACCAAATGATTTAGAATTCTTAACAGGCTGTGGATTTTGACCGAAATCACCTTAATTTAGGGGACAATTGTTAACCTTTTACCCCATTCTGCCAACCATGCAAGCACTATTAACCCTTATCACTTTTGTCTTCCTTACTACTGGCTGTAAAAGCTCTGGAAACAATAAGAAAGTTATCGAAGATTCATTAACACAAAAAATCATTAAAGACACTGTTCCTGCTGCCATTTCACTTAAACCCTATGATTTTATCGAGTATGATAAAAAAGAAGTGTTGAATGCAGCAGGCGGCACCAAATCAGTACTTTTTAACAGCAGCGGTTCTAAATTATATGCCATGAACCTTGAGGGAATGAGTGTTTATGAATTTGATCAGGCCAGCCGGAAACTGACCCGTGAATTTAAATTTACCCCAACAAGAGGACAGGGTTGGGATTATAATAAAAGCCGCCCGATTGCCTCTTTCCAGGAAAAACCAGTAGAAGCCTGCTTTAGTCATGATGATAAAATATTGTGGGTTTCTCTTCATAATGCAGATGGCATTGTACCGATTTGGGTGAATGATTTTTCAAAAAATAATGCCATAACAACTGATGAACAAAAAACAAAACCGGTGACCGTTATTTATCCCGATGGGGCTAGGAAAGATTCATTCAAGGTGCCGCTGATAGAAACCGGCAAGACCCCGAAAGTAATTTCAAGAACGGCTGATAGTAAATTTTTGCTGGTGAGCAACTGGCATAGCCGCAATACCAGTGTGCTGGAAATGGATGAAAACACCATGCCTTATGGAAAAGTTATCAGCACTATTCCGGTATCGGCCATTCCAAGAGGTATTGCTGTGGATGATAAAAACAAAAAATCTTATATCGCCATTATGGGTGGTGCCAGCCTGAATGTAGTGGACAACAATACCTGGAAAAGTGAAAGTATAATGAATGTATGGAGCAGCCCAAGGCATATTGTGATGGATACCAGCGGTCATTTATTTGTTTCGTATAATAGTTTGGGTACTATTGCCTGCATTGATGTAGCCACGGGCAAACAATTATTTTCTGCTAAAACACACTCACAACCCAGAACGATTGTGTTATCAAAAAATCACAAGTTCATTTTCGTTACCTGCTACACCAGTGATTATGTGGATGTGTACAAAATCAATTCAGACAACTTTGAGAAAGTGGCATCTTTGCCATGTGGTGGCCATCCGGTAGGTGTGGATATTTTTGAAAATGATAAGACACTGGAAGCCTGGGTGTGTAGTTATAGTAGTGGTTCGATCAGTATTTATACATTTAAGAAGAAATTTAAGGATAAAGACAAGGATTGAGAAAAGCTACGAGTTGTTAGTTCCGAGCCAGCTAACTTTGATTTAAAATTTACTTGACATATAAAAGAGGAATATTGTCCTATGAAATTTTCCCATCTCCACGTCCACACTCAATTCTCTCTCCTCGACGGAGCAGCTTCTATTCAGAATCTGTATAAGAAAGCAATAAAAGATGGAATGCCTGCCCTCGCCATCAGCGACCACGGCAATATGTTTGGTGCATTTGAATTTGTAGCAGAAGCTTATAAACACAAGGATGAAAATGGCAATGTGAAAGTGAAGCCGGTTGTCGGTTGCGAATTCTACATTACAGAAAACCGTCACATTAAAACATTTACCAAAGAACTTAAGGATAAACGCCACCACCAGATATTGCTGGCGAAGAATGAAGTAGGCTATAAAAATCTTATCAAACTTACTTCGCTTGGTTTTGTTGAAGGTATGTATGGCAAATATCCCCGTATAGACAAAGAGCTTATACAGAAATACCATGAAGGATTAATAGCAACAACCTGCTGCCTCGGCGCATCCATACCACAAGCCATTTTGAAAAAAGGAGAAGAAGAAGGCGAAAATGAATTCAAATGGTGGCTGAATATTTTTCAGGAAGATTTTTATGTAGAGTTGCAACGCCACGGCATGGCCGAGCAGGATAAAGTAAATGAAGTACTGGTAAAGTTTGCCAAAAAGTATAAAGTAAAAATTATTGCCAGTAATGATTCTCATTATGTAGAGCAGGATGATTTTAATGCCCACGATATTTTGTTGTGCATCAATACCGGCGAAAAAATATCTACTCCTGCCCTGCGGGATTTTAATGATGATGATATTAATGTAAAAGATAAACGCTTCGCTTTTCCTAACGACCAGTTCTATTTTAAAACAACAGAAGAAATGAGCAAGGTCTTTCATGACCTGCCAGAAGCGATTGACAACACCAATGAAGTAGTTGATAAAATTGAATTATTAAATCTTACAAGAGATATTCTATTACCCAACTTCCCGATTGAAAAAAGATTCCAGATTCATACCAAAGAAGAAACGGTTGGCAAATACAAAGTATCGGCTGAATCGCAAAACCAGTGGGAATATTTAAAAGAATTAACGTACCAGGGTGCTGCCAAACGATATAAAGAAATAACTGACGAAATAAGAGAACGGTTAGAATTCGAGCTCTTCACCATCCGCATGATGGGCTTTGCCGGTTACTTCTTAATTGTAGGCGATTTCATCCAGGCTGGAAGAGATAAAGGGGTGTTCATTGGCCCCGGCCGTGGTTCAGCTGCAGGTTCTGTGGTGGCGTATTGTATCGGCATCACCAATATTGACCCGATAAAATATAATTTACTTTTCGAAAGGTTTTTGAACCCTGACCGTAAATCAATGCCGGATATAGATACCGACTTTGATGATGAAGGAAGACAAAAAGTAATTGATTACGTAGTTGAAAAATACGGTAAGAACCAGGTGGCGCAAATCATTACCTATGGTACGATGGCTGCCAAATCAAGTATAGCAGATGTAGCAAGAGTAATGGATTTACCATTGCCGGAAAGCAGAGCATTAACCAAATTAGTTCCTGACCGCCCCGGTACAGAGCTAAGAAGAGTATTGCATGCACCAATGAAAATAAAAGACGGCGAAAAATCATTGGAAGAAAAAGACGGCATGGGTAATGATGACATGGAGAATGTAAAAAAGCTCCGTGACATTTATAAAGACACCAAATCTGTTCTTAGTAAAGTATTGCATGAAGCAGAAAGATTGGAAGGTTCTGTCCGCAGCACCGGCATCCATGCAGCAGGCATCATCATTGCACCAAAAGATTTGATGGAGATGATTCCAATTGCCGTTTCCAAAGAATCCCCGATGTGGCTCACACAGATTGAAGGAAATGATATTGAGAATGCCGGTGTTATTAAGATGGACTTTTTGGGATTAAAAACATTAACCGTTCTCAAAAATGCGTTAGCTCTTATTAAATTAATTCACGGAGTAGAAATTGATTTAGACGAAATACCATTAGACGATAAAAAAACATTTGAACTTTATCAGCATGGTGCTACCATCGGCACATTCCAGTTTGAAAGTGCCGGTATGCAAAAATATTTACGGGAGTTAAAGCCCGATAAATTTGGTGACCTTATTGCGATGAACGCCTTGTATCGCCCCGGCCCTATAGCTTATATCCCTAACTATATTGACCGTAAGCATGGCCGGGAGGCTATTCAGTATGACTTGCCAGAGATGGAAGAGTATTTACAGGAGACGTACGGTATTACCGTTTATCAGGAACAAGTAATGTTGCTGGCGCAAAAATTAGCTGGCTTTAGCAAAGGCGATGCAGATGTGTTGCGGAAAGCAATGGGTAAAAAACAAAAATCGGTGCTGGACAAAATGAAAGCACAGTTTATTGCGGGGGCTACTGAAAAATTATTGCCCCCGGATCCATTAGAAAAAATATGGACGGACTGGGAAGCTTTTGCACAGTATGCCTTTAATAAATCCCACTCCACCTGTTATGCTTATGTAGCATATCAGACAGCATATCTTAAAGCCCACTACCCTGCTGAGTATATGTCGGCCGTGCTGAACAATGCAGGTAGCATTGACAAAATCACTTTCTTTATGGAAGAATGTAAACGAATGGGATTAAAAGTACTGGGGCCAGACATCAATGAATCATTAAAAGGGTTTGCTGTTAATGATAAAGGCGAAATACGTTTTGGCC
The DNA here is from genome assembly GCA_043768195.1 of Chitinophagaceae bacterium. GTDB lineage: Bacteria > Bacteroidota > Bacteroidia > Chitinophagales > Chitinophagaceae > JJ008. The sequence goes on from JAYVKT010000258.1 coordinate 8,634, forward strand.
T
>JAYVKT010000259.1:0-2166 GCA_043768195.1 Chitinophagaceae bacterium
TGATGATGAAAAAGTAATCTATCCCAAAGATGCTACCATGATCGATTTAAATGGTAAAGCAATTATGCCTGGCCTTGTAATGTTGCATGAGCACATGTACATATCGGCACATGATATCAGCACCCGCTATCTCCATTTAAAACAATTGCCTTTTACCTTCCCCCGATTATATATGGCTGCAGGCGCAACTACCATTAGAACATGCGGAAGCGTTGAACCGTATTCCGATCTCCGAATAAAAAATGATATTGATCTCGGTTTATTACCCGGCCCCAACATGGAATTGACTGCTCCGTACATTGAAGGCAAATCTACCCGGTTTCCGCAAATGAACGAAAACAAAACACCCGAAGAGGCGGCAGCATTTGTAAACTATTGGGCCGACCAGGGCTTCACTTCGTTTAAGGCATACATGGGTGTAGATAAACAAACGTTGAAAGCAGCAATTGATGAAGCACATAAAAGAAAATTAAAAATCACCGGACATTTGGATATCGTTACTTACAAAGAAGCCGCTTCATTAGGTATGGATAATTTAGAACATGGATTTATGGCCAGTACAGATTTTGTAATTGACAAAAAAGAAAATGAACCTCCTGCGCCGGGTAGTGCTTATAAAGCATTGAGCAGTGTTGATGTTCAAGGTGATAGTGTAAAACAATTCATTCAATTTTTGATAGATAAAAAAGTGAGTATCACTTCATCATTAGCTGTGTTTGAAGGAGCCACCACTACCCAACCACAACCTAATCAGGATGCACTCAATGCTATGTCGCCTGATACAAGAGATTTTTATTTACAACGACTTACAACTACTAAATCCGTTAAAGGTCCAACTGCTTATGATAAAGCATACGTGAATGCCACTAAAATGGAAAAAATGTTTTACGATATGGGTGGCTTACTTTCCGTTGGTACCGACCCAACCGGCAATGGCGGTACAATAGCCGGCTATGGTAATTGGCGTGCAATTGAATTATTGGTAGAGGCTGATGGATTTACTCCTTTGCAGGCGATTAAAATTGCTACACTAAATGGCTCCATTGCTTTAGGCTTTGATAAAATATTAGGCACGATTGAGATTGGAAAATCAGCTGACCTGCTTATTGTAGATGGCGACCCCTCAAAGAATATCAGTGATATCCGCAAAGTGCAGTATGTTTTTAAAAACGGCGTTGGATATAACTCAAAGAAATTGTTTGAATCAGTAAAAGGCAAGGTGGGTTTTAATTAATGCACCGAAAAAGATTTCCAGACCAAATATTCGCTATCATCTTTTCATCTGCTCAACTACCGGAAATGAAAATACAACCCATCATTATTTTGTTCGTAATTATGTCGCTTGCAATTTCGTGCACTCATGGCCCGGAAGAAAACCATAAAACAAGTAGCAGCAAGTTAGTTGGCACCTGGCGGCTAATTGAGTACACAGATTTTGATACCGCTACGGGCAAAGTAACCCATCCATACGGTGATCATCCGAAAGGATATTTTACGTACACAAAAACTGGCATTGTGAACCTGAATATCTCAGCAGAGAAACCCATCATTGTTAGTGCTGATTCAGAATACATCAAACAATTTTCGTTAGGTGCTCTATTGGATAACGCCTGCGGTTATTTTGGCACTTACACAATAGACGCTAAAAATTCGATTGTTACGCATCATGTAAAAGGTGGCTCCGTACTGATTTACATTGGCACAGATCAACCCCGTCATTTTATTCTTAAGGAAGATACATTACTGATTGGTGATCCTGAATTTAAAATCGGCAAAAGAGTTTTGATAAGGGAAGATTAGAAATCATAGCACCGGGGCGAAGCAGCTAACCTGGTATTGTTTTATAAACAAATGCTTGTATCAAGCCGAAGCTTTCAATTAAATAATTATATTGTAACCAATCATAAAATCCTCCAAGTGTTAAGAGAAAATTATTTTTTAAAAAATGAGTGATCTATAAAAAAATTAAAATCCCAAAAACATACATGAAAAAAATAATTTTACTGCTGCTATTGCCCCTGCAACTGCTTGCACAGAACAGTTCCTTTTCTTCCTTTAAGGCATACAATTTCCCCACAGAATTATGTGCTGCAGCCAGCGGCTCAAAAATAGCCTGGGCATTGGATGAGCAGGGAAAGCGCAATGTGTATGTGGCAGAAGGACCGG
>JAYVKT010000260.1:0-4203 GCA_043768195.1 Chitinophagaceae bacterium
TCAGGTGCTGCGGTTAAGTGAATATCCATATCTGAAAACACAAATTGGCAATGATATTATTACTGCATCGGGAACAACACTGCTGGGTTCTGATGATAAAGCAGGTGTGGCGGAGATAATGGATTTAGCTAACTTCTTAATGACTAATAAAGCAGTGAAGCATGGAGAAATAAAAATTCTTTTTACACCAGACGAGGAAGTAGGTAAAGGAGTGGCGAATGTAAACATGAAAAAACTGGGAGCTGATTTTGGCTATACATTAGACGGGGGCGAAGCCGGTACTTTAGAAGATGAAACCTTCAGTGCAGACGGGGTGCAGGTTATTATTCATGGTGTAATTGCACATCCGGGCTATGCAAAAGATAAAATGATTAATGCGCTGAAGGTTGCCGGTGAAATACTGGCCGCACTTCCCAAAGACAGATTATCTCCCGAGTCAACTGAAGGGAAAAGAGGTTTTATTCATCCGGTAAGGGTAGAAGGTATTGCTGAAAAATGCACTATTGATTTTATTATCCGTGATTTTGAAACGGAGGGTCTTGCAAAAAAAGAAGACTACCTGCGAACACAGATAGAAGAAAGGCTGCGGACTTATCCCAAAGCATCATTTGAGTTTCAGGTGACCGAACAATACCGGAACATGAAGGAAATATTAGATGTAAACCCGCATGTGGTGGATTTTGCCAGGGAAGCCATTACAAGGGCTGGTCTGAAATTGAAGGTGGAAAGCATCCGTGGCGGCACAGATGGCAGCCGCTTATCCTTTATGGGATTGCCATGCCCCAATTTATTTGCAGGCGAGCAGGCCATCCATTCAAAATTAGAATGGATTAGTGTGCAGGATATGAATAAAGCCGTGGAAACAATGGTGCACCTGGTGCAGATCTGCGAAGAGAAAAGTTAATCGTACATTACATTACAATTAAATTTTGAAATTATGGATTACGCAAAATTATTGGCAGAGTACTGGTGGATACTTTTACTCGCCTTTATTTTCTTTAGCGGATTATATACCGTTAACCAGGGAACTATAGCAGTAGTAACTATGTTCGGAAAGTACAGAAGAATTGCAGGGCCCGGTCTTCGTTTTAAAATTCCGATTATAGAACAGATTTATAAAAAGCTATCCATTCAAAACCGGTCGGTTGAACTGGAATTTCAGGCTGTAACACAGGATCAGGCAAATGTATATTTTAAAGTAATGATGCTTTTTGCGGTGCAAAATGCCAACGAGGAAACGATAAAAAAAGTAGCCTTTAAATTCATCAGCGATAAAGATCTGATGCAGGCACTTATCAGAACGATTGAAGGCAACATCCGTTCTTTCGTTGCTACCAAAAAGCAGGCTGAAGTATTAGGGCTTCGCCGGGAAATTGTGGAATATGTAAAAGTGGAAATTGATCACACCTTAGAAGAATGGGGCTACCATCTGCTGGACTTGCAGATTAACGATATTACGTTTGACAAAGTGATTCTGGATTCGATGAGTAAAGTAGTAGCCTCCAACAACCTCAAAGCAGCAGCTGAAAATGAGGGTCAGGCCTTACTGATTACTAAAACAAAAGCGGCAGAAGCGGAAGGAAATTCTATCAAAATATCTGCAGAGGCAGAAAGAACAGCGGCTCAACTACGGGGGCAGGGTGTGGCTCTGTTCCGTCAGGAAGTAGCAAAAGGTATGACTGAAGCTGCCGAGCAAATGAAGCAGGCTAACTTAGATACCAATGTTATCTTGTTCAGCATGTGGACAGAGGCGGTTAAGAATTTTGCTGAATATGGTAAGGGTAATATCATTTTTCTGGATGGTAGCGCCGAGGGAATGGAAAAAACGATGCGGCAGATACAGGCCCTGATGGTAAAACAGGCAGGAAAAGATTAATAGACCGGAAGACATAAGGCTGGAAAGTCCGATAGATAGTTTCATTTTTATGAAATCGTCTTTCGGACTTTTGCGTCTTACGAACCTGTCCACTTCTTGTTAAAGAACTCAAAAACTTCGCCGCTGCATACAACGTGGCATTATTTTTCTCGTTCAAGGAAATTATTATTGACAACTGTTGATAATACAAAAAAACAAATCATCAGGCAACCCCTACTTTTACACCTAAAGAAGAAAAATTATGATTGACCTTTTACAAATTGCCGACACTGCCGCACAGGTAATAAAAAAAGTGGCCGGCGACAAAAACGGAGATGGTAGTTTAGGATTTGGCGAATTATTGATTACCGGTGGATGGATTATGATTCCGCTGGCCATTATGCTGATACTCGCCGTGTATGTTTTCTCTGAACGTTCAATAGCCATCCGGAATGCCGGAAAGATTGATGGAAATTTTATGAATATTATCCGGGATAATATTGTAAGCGGAAATGTAACAGCAGCAAGAAATTTTGCCAAGAATAATAACACACCTGTTGCCCGGATTATTGACAAAGGCATTCAGCGTATAGGTAAACCGCTTGACAGTATTGAAAAGAGTATGGACAATGTGGGTACACTGGAAATGTATAAATTAGAAAAAAATCTTGGTGTGCTTTCAGTAATTTCAAAAGCAGCACCCATTTTCGGCTTCGTAGGAACGCTGATGGGGTTGATGCAAATGTTTTCAAGCATTACCACTTCCAACGAATTTGAGGTAAGCACTATTTCCGGAGGTATTTATACCAAACTTATTACTTCTATTACTGGTCTTGTTATCGGGCTTGGTGCTTACCTTGGTTACAGCTACCTGAACACCCAGATTGATAAGACTTCCAACAAAATGGAAGCAGCTTCTTCCGACTTCCTGGATATTTTACAAGAACCTACCCGCTAAACTATACGAATGAAATTCAGAAAAAAACATAAAGCAGAATCAGGCGAAGTCTTTACAGATTCGCTGAACGATATCCTGTTCATATTGCTGATGTTCTTCCTTATTGTGGCTACTATGGCTAACCCTAATGTAGTAAAAGTGGGGTTGCCACGGGGCACAAAAGATACCAAGGCCAAGCAGAACATTATGGTTTCAATTGACAAAGACCAGCAGTATTTTATAGGAGCAACCAGAATAGAATCAGCCATTTTTGATTCTATGCTGAGAAATGAAATAAAAAAATACAAAGCCTTTGTTGACACCCCCACTGTTGTTATCAATGCAGACACTGCTGCTTACTACGGCGAAGTATTCCGCATCATGCGGATTGCCAAAAGAGATACGGCGAAAGTAGTGGCAAGGGTTGATTAACCCTTCGTCTCGCCATAGGCGAGATCAGGGTGACAGTAAAAAAATTTTATTATACAAGACCGGACTTAATCATCCGGTCTTTTTGTTGCATATCCTTTTTTAGTTCAGATGTGTAACCAAAGGATTGAAAAATTTCCAATGTTGATTTGCTCAGGCTATCATGTATTTCCACATAGACGCTTCCTGATTTAGTAAGATGTGTTTTTCCAAAAGCGGCAATGGCTTTGTAAAATACCAAGGGGTCTTTGTCGGGAACAAACAGGGCTGTGCCGGGTTCATATTTCAACACATTTAATTGCATCTGTTCTTTATCTTTTTCAGGAATATATGGTGGATTACTTACAATAATATCAAACAAAGGCAACTGTTGCCAGGTATTGCTATCAAGAAAATCAAGTTGAATAAAATTGATGTCTGTTCCGATAGTTGTTGCATTTTTTTGGGCTACTTGTAATGCAGCCTGGCTTACATCGCAACTCCATACTTCAGCATTTTGAATTTTGCTTTTTATTGAAATTGGTATGCAGCCACTACCGCTGCCAATGTCCAATACTTTTACTGTCGAACTCCGGGATTTGCAATCCTCAAGAATCCATTCCACCAGTTCTTCTGTTTCTGGTCTTGGAATCAGTACATTGTTATCAACATAGAATTTCAGCCCGCAAAACCATGCTTCATTCAATACATACTGCACTGGTTCATGCTGCATTAATCTATCTGTGTATTGTTGTAGCATTAATTCTTCATCGTTTGTAATAGCAGCATTCTTATAAAGCATTCGTTCTGCTTTTTTCGATCCTGTTAAATTCTCCATTGTCCAGTCAGTTATCTGGCTGGCTTCGCCATCTGAGTAAATGGTGCGGAGTTGGTTCAATAGAAAGTATGTTGCTTCCTGCATTGTCATGCCGCAAACTTAATTCATTTACTTTTGCGCCAATTATGTCACCCGTTTACTACATGCAGCGTTGCCTTGAATTGG
>JAYVKT010000261.1:0-20623 GCA_043768195.1 Chitinophagaceae bacterium
GCGCCGGCAAAGTCTTTAAAGCTTTTGCGACCGGCAACATACATTTTATTCTTATTGATAACTAACTCTACTTCTTCCAGCAGCGCATCGTTTTCAATCTTTAAAATTTCTTCTATCAGGTGCAATTTTTTTGCTTCTCCAAACATGGCATAAAGTTATAGATTAAAATTAACCCTAAAAAGTCATACTTCAAAAGATGGGAAAGAGGTCTTATTTAACCGTAACGGTTTTTTTGGTGGTTGATTTTTTGGCAGCGGTTTTCTTTACAGGAACTTGTTTCACCATACTTCTTCTAAGGGCATCTTTCAAAATTTCACCAATAACCTCTGTAAATGATACGTTTGACACTTTCAATATCGCTCCGATGGATGTATAATCCTCATCTTCGCTAAGACCGCATTGGGCATTTGCTTCCAGCATATATAACTTGCCGGTGGCAGCATCCTGGCGAATGTCAATCCGGGTATAACCTTTTCCCCCGCAAGCTTTATAGGCGTCGAGGCTTAATTGTTTTAATGCAGGTATCAATGAGGGTTCAGCCGGGCCATACTCATAAAAATTTTCATTAGCCGGCATTGGTGTTTCATCTTCATAAATTTCCCAAAGGCGATCAAATGACAAAAACTGCTCCGACTCAGGTAGGGATTTATGAAAAACCCTTTTCACCGGCTCATAAACAATACAATTTTCCGGATCATCGGATGAGCCTGTGATGAATGTGGTGTATTCAGGTCCTGTTATGAATTGCTCTACAAACAAACCATCTACCAACAAGTTCCAGCCACGATAGCCTTTATATATTTCTTCCACCCGTTTTGCCAGCTCTTCTTCATTATGTACCACATTTTTTACAGAAACACCCATACTGCCGCCGGAAACTGCCGGTTTAATAATGATTGGCGTTCCAACCCTTTTACAAATTCCTTTGGTTGATCCTTTCTTATCGGTAATTACTCTCCAATTAGCTGTTGCCACCCCGGCTTTATCAAAAGCCTTCTTCATCGGTATCTTGGAAGTGGTTATTTCATAAAAATATGCATCAGAGCCTGTGTAGATCAATCTATGCTTTTCTAATTCATGAATAACGGAGACACCGGGAGTGCCATTTACTTCATCACCATCACAGAGGTTCAGAATTAATGGGGTTTTGCCGTTCTTACTTTCTGCAATAGATGCAATGACGGATTTAAAATTATCCATTGTAACCGGCTGCCATTTCCATTCCGCTTTCAGTTCTTCAAATACTTTGGTGTATTCTTTTATGCTTTGCGTAAAATCGTAGTAATGCTGAATATTGGGATCATCAGATTCAAGGTGCGGCGCCAGCACCCAAATTATATAAGGCTTCAGTAGCTTGGTGGCTTCAACTATTTTCATCACAAATCAGGCTACTTTTTTTCTGGCGGCCTTCTTACCCAGTTGTTGTTGAATGAAGTCCGTAAAACGGTATTGTGATTGCAACTCCGGAGACAAGTACGATGCGCCTCTTACTTTACCAATACATCTTGGGCTTCCGCAATAACAATCAAACGACTGCGTCATTCTCCACTCGGTAGATGGATAAAAGAAAGTCATTTCTTCTTCCGGCTGTAGATTTTTTAATGCTACCAGTTGCATAGTGGTAGTATTAAAAAATACATTGGGGTCGCAACTATGATTGATATATTGCAAAAACTCCGGCTGCAATGTAATATGCTTGCCAATACCTACCTGCACGGTAAGGTATGTTGGCTCTGCAGCAATAGTGCCGGCAGAAAAATCTGCAATCACTTCACCGGACTGAAATGATTGGAGTGCAAATAATGCGTTTTGATCGTTGGATAATTTTTGTCGCCTTTCAGCAACTACATGATTGCTTATAGTGCGATAAGCAGGGGTTGTAAGTGTATCCATAAACGTGTTAGTAAGTAATTAAATGAAAGTTATAGATAAACTTTTATTCAACAAGTTTATAACGGTTGAATGTGAATAATTAATGAATAATGTGGACTATAATAAGACGAGGCGTCTTTATGATTTGTCTAGCTTTTTCAATCTTGAATTAATGGCACCAACATTTCTATTAAAAAAAATTGCGAGTTCACTTATTTTTTTCCCTTCCCGGAATAGATTTAAAAGTTGTGTGTCGTCATCGGTTGTCCATGGTTGGTAAGCATTGGGGTAAAGCTCTTTAGATTTTTCCATATGACTTTTTTCGTTTTCACCTTTGTCGGCATCTTCCAATTTTTCAAGTTCTATTCCAAGCCCTGCCATTACCAATCGTATTTCTCCAAAGCTAATATCATCACTGAGTTGTTGTTTTACCGGAATTATCGAACTCCCTTTGAAATCAGTTAGTACAGCTTCAATAAGTACCAACTTCTCCCGGCTTACCAATTCATCAATTTTTATATCGCCCCATTTTACAAACCTGGTCAAATGAGATTCAATAGTGCTGACAGCCAGGTTTCTTTCGGCTGCTATTTCTACCATCGTTTTTCCTTCTTTAAATAAGCGAAATGATTCTGCATGGGTATCGCCTTTCTTTTTACCTGTTCCTGTTTTTACGGGTCTTTCATCTGGCAATTCGTTTTTCCGTTCTCTCTTTGGTGATTTTTCATGGATCAATGAACCGAGGTCGTTCTCCTTACTGTAAGCAACTATCACATCTAAAAATTGCTGTCCGTATTGCTTCACTTTCGCATCGCCAAAGCCACTGATTTTTCTAAGTTCTGCTAATGTTTGTGGTAAATACAAGGCCATTTCATCAATGGTGGTACTACCTGCCACTATGTAAATAGGCAAATCTTTCTTGGCACAAATAATTTCCCGAACCTTTCTTAATTGCTGGTGCAAAGCTGGCCGTGGTGTATCGGTTCTTTTTTGCGAAGCACCTGCATACGCATTGATACTGATAGAAGGCAACACAAACTTTTGCTTTCTTCTATGAAAAGCTTCCATATCAAACTGACCGTTGAAACCTTCCAGCATAAATTTTTTCATTGCCAGTTGTGCAAATACCTCTTTTATGCTGTCGTTATACTCTTTAGAATGAAGACGGCTATCCGTAACTGCCGGTGATTGTTGAATGAATTGAATGACCGAACCAATTTCAGAGACAAAATAAGTAGCTGCCGCTTTTATTCTTTCTTGTAATGGTTGATTTTCTTCCGGCGATTCGGGCTGCTGAAATAAAAATTGTAATTGGTTCTGAAACTTTTTTGCCGTTTCCTGGAGCTTATCCATTTTACCAAGCAGCTCCTCCGTCCAGGTAAATGATTCTGGATTGAAAGAAGAAGTGTGTTCCAGTAAATATTCCATCAATTCTTTTCCACTATTAATGGCTACCGCAAAATCAAAAGTGGAAAGTAACACCGCTTGCTGGTAATGCTTTTTAGCAATAGCAAACTCCTGTTGCAGTTGATTACTTGATGCACTTCGTTGCGAAAACTCTACAATCCTTGCGTCGCTGAAAAGACTGGATGAGTTAACCCGGCTTTGCAAAACCATCCCTTCCAAATTGGTACACCGGCTGAGTGCAACATACACTTGGCCGGGAGCAAAGGCTGCTCCGGCATCAATGATGGCTCTTTCAAAAGTCAATCCCTGGCTTTTATGAATAGTGATGGCCCAGGCCAATCTTAATGGGTATTGGGTAAATGAACCCAGCACATCAGAATCCAATTGCCGGGTAGATTTATTCAACGTGTAGCGGATATTTTCCCATTTCTCCTTTTGCACTTCTATCTCGGCTGCTTCGCCTTCGCATTGTACAAATATTTTATCTTTCTCCAGCTTGGATATAATTCCAATCTTACCATTGAAGAAACGTTTGCCTTTATCAGCGGCATCATTTCGGATAAACATTACCTGTGCGCCAACTTTCAGGTATAAAATCTGTTCTGCCGGATAAGCCCTGTCAGAAAATTCTTCCTGTATTTCTGCTTCGTAGGTAAAAAGCGGAGTAGCAAGTTCACCTAACTCTCTTGCATTTATTTCGCTGGCTTTATTATTATGGGTGGTTAAAATAATATAACCGTCTTGTTTGCTGCGGCGAAAGGTGGGTTGAAAACGGGTTTCCAAAATTTTCATTCCATCTTCATCCAGTTCATTATTGCGAACCTGGTTGAGTACGGTGATAAATCGTTCATCTTTTTGCCGGTATATTTTATTGAATTCAATATAAAGTGGCGGCTCTTCTTCTAATACTTTACTATCGAAAAAATATTGGCCGCTGTAATAATCTGATAACAAGCTCCATTCCTGTTCTTTTACCACTGGTGGTAATTGTAGCATATCACCAATAAATAATAATTGTACCCCCCCGAAACGTTCGGATGGCCGCTGACGGATATAGCGTAATACCGTATCAATGGCATCGAGCACATCGCAACGAACCATACTTATTTCATCAATCACTAATATTTCTAATTGCTGTAATACCTTTTTCTTATCGCCATTAAATCGCAGGCGACTGATAAGGCTATGTTTATTAGAAATCTCTTGGCCATGCGCCGGAAAGCCTGTTCCTTTTGTTTCGGGAATAAAGGGAGCCAGCGGTAACTGAAAGAAGGAATGAATGGTTACACCACCTGCATTAATAGCGGCAACACCTGTTGGCGCCACTACGGCCATTTGCTTGGGGCAACTCTCCCGGATGTATTTTAAAAAAGTTGTTTTGCCTGTACCGGCTTTGCCAGTAAGAAATATATTTCGATTGCTTTGATTGACTAACTGAATAGCCAATTGAAACATTTCGTTGTTGGTATCAGGAGTAAATGTTGCCACAGAAATTTATTTTTAGCCACGAAAACACACAAAACAACACGAAAGTAATTACATAATGAGTCGTTTGTATTCCATTTTTGACTTGCCGAAATTTATTATCAAGCCGATGCGACAATCAGAAGCTTTCATGTAGTTCAAGGTTTGTGATAATACAGCATTATTTATTCCGTCTTCACTTGATTTAACTTCTATAATGATTTTATCAAAAGCTGTAAAATCGGCCTTAAACTTATGGGTTAAAGCTTTCCCTTTGTAAAAAACAGAAAGCTCATCTTCCCGTTTATGCGGAACACCTTCTTCAATGAACTCGATTTCCATTGCGTCTTTATAAATAACTTCAGAAAAGCCATATCCCAATGTTTTCCAAACATCAATGCAATAACCAACAATTGCATATACTTCGTCCTTTAAGAGCAATTCCATCATATAATTATTTACAATAAATAAAAAGAGGCCACAAAATCACAGACATCTTTTCGTGTCATTTTGTGTGATTTCGTGGCCAACTGTATTTTATTCCTCCGTAGGCTTCACTCCCAGCATCAGCAACTCATTCACCTGTATTTCGGTGATGTATTTCGTATTGCCTTCCTTGTCATTATAACTGCGGTTTACCAGTTTTCCTTCCACCGCTACTTCCTTGCCTACCGTTAAATGCTTTTCAGCAATCTCTGCCAGCTTGCCCCACATCACCAGGTTGTGCCATTGTGTTTCAGTTACTTTTTCGCCTTTAGCGTTGCGATACACTTCGCTGGTGGCCATGCGGAAGTTGGCTACTTTCTTTCCGCTTTCAAATGTTTTTACTTCCGGTGCAGTACCCAGGTTGCCAATCAATTGAACTTTGTTTTTTAATGCGTACATGTTTTTGAGTTTTGTGCTTCCGGGCCTTTACGGTTTTGCGGAAACGGGTTTTTAATTTATTTCAATCAACCAGTCGTTATTTCCGATTGACAACACAAAGATGATAGCGGTCTGAAGCAGCAGTCGGTTTTTAATCCTTTGCTTACGGCTATAAATGGTCTTACCCGTTTTTAAACGGTTATACTTATAAAATGTTTTTTGTATCTTACTCCTGTAATTTTCTAATAAATAATATGTTACAATCTATACCAGACACAAAAAACTGCCTCTCTTGTGGCAAACCGGTTAAAGGCCGTTCCGACAAAAAGTTTTGCGATGATTACTGCCGGAACAATTATAATAATCAGCTAAAGGCCGGCGACAGCGAGATAATCAGGCTTATCAATAATATTTTGGGGAAGAACCGCCGCATTTTGCAATCTTTTTTACCTCCCGATAAAGACACTGCAAAAACTACAAGGGATCAGTTATTATTAAAAGGTTTTTCTTTTACCTATCTCACCCATATTTATACTACTAAAACGGGCAATACTTATTATTACTGTTATGATTATGCCTGGCGACAACTGGAGAATGACTGGTATATGATTGTAAAAAAGAAGGCGGAATAAAAAAAACCTCAACATTTCTGCTGAGGTTCAAGTGGTGTGGGGCGGGATCGAACCGCCGACACAAGGATTTTCAGTCCTTTGCTCTACCGACTGAGCTACCGCACCATCCTAAAACACATTAACTCAGGTAAGTGGAAGCCTATCTTTGCTTTTGTGCTTCGGGGCAGCAAAAATAAGGCTATCTGCCTGAAATAGGAAATCTTAGAACTTAAACTTTCTTATTCCCCTTCAGGGGGTAGGGGCTTTTACATACCATATTCACTTAAGAATTTTATCCGCATAATCTTGAGCTGCTCCCAGTTAAAATTGTACTCGGCCAACTCTTCCTGCGCCACTTGTAAAGAGGAGGTTTCGCAACTTTTAAAGTATTCGATAATTTCAACCTGGTCATCTTCATCCAGCATTTCATCAATAGCATAATCAAGATTGAGTTTGGTGCCACTGGCGGCAATCGTTTCCATTTCTTCCAGCATTTCATCCATGCGCCAACCTTTATTTTTGGCTATCGTTTCCAGCGAAACTTTTTTATCGGTGTTCTGGATAATATAAACCTTGCTGCCGCTTTTGTTGACCACACTCTTCATCACAAAATCATCTGGTCTTTCTATTTTATTATCGGCTACATACCGGGCTATCAGATCTACAAAAGGCTTTCCGTATTTAACCGCCTTTCCCTTGCTTACTCCCTGGCATTTTTCCAACCCTTCCATGGTGATGGGATAAAAAGTTGCCATGTCCTGTAAAGATGTTTCCAGAAAAACAACAAATGGCGGCAGATTTTTTTTCTTTGCTTCTTTCTGGCGCAGCTCCATCAGCATTTCATAAAGCCTTTCATCCAGGGCGGCACCGCCGGTTGTTTCTGTTATTTCTTCGTCGTCTGCATTAGCGTCTTCATACAGTTTGTTGAGCACAATCTGGAACGACTTTGGTTTTTTAAGAAACGCTTCTCCCTTCTTGGTGAATTTCAGCACACCATATTCTTCTATATCTTTTGTCAGCAAGCCTTCTAATATCAACTGCCGTATCAATGAATTCCAAAAATGGCTGTCCCTGTCGTTGCCACTGGCAAATTCATCCAGCACATCATGGCGGAACATTTGGTTTTGCGGTGTCAACCTTCCAACAATAATTTGCACGGTATAATCAGTAGCAAACCGTTCGTCTAATGCTTTTATTGCTTTTAATGCAATGACAGCATCATCTTTTGCTTCTATTCTTTCTTTAGGGTGTTTACAATTATCACAATGGCCGCAGTTTTCTTTTTCATACTCTTCGCCGAAATAGCTCATCAATATCTTGCGGCGACAAACACCTGTTTCTGCAAAAGCAACTGTTTCGTTTATTAATTGTGCACCCACTTCTCTTTCACTAAGCGGCTTGTCCCGCATCAGGTGCTCCAGCTTGCTTACATCTTTATGAGAATAATAAAGAAGGCATTTTCCTTCCAATCCATCACGGCCTGCACGGCCCGTTTCCTGGTAATAGTTTTCTATTGATTTGGGAATATTGTAATGAATAACAAAGCGGATGTCCGGTTTGTCAATACCCATTCCAAAGGCAATGGTGGCACAGATTACCTGCATATCTTCTCCCAAAAACTGATCTTGTCTTTCTGAACGAAGCTTACTGTCAAGCCCGGCATGATAGGCAACTGCTTTTATTCCATTGGCATTTAAAATATCTGCCAGCTCTTCTGTCGTCTTTCTGTTTAGCGTATAAATAATGCCGCTTTTTTTCTTCATACTTTTTATGAAGCGGACAATATGTTCATCTGTCTGTGCCTTTTTTATTTTGGGCAATACTTCGTAATAAAGGTTTGTCCGGTTGAATGAAGAAATAAAAATATTGGGCTTTCTGAGGTCAAGATTTTTTTCAATATCGCTTTGCACTTTAGGTGTTGCCGTAGCCGTTAATGCAATAACCGGTGCGTCGGGGTTTATTTGTATCATCATTTCCCGCAACCTTCTGTATTCGGGGCGAAAATCATGTCCCCACTCAGATATACAGTGAGCCTCATCCACAGCGAAGAAAGAAATTTTCAGGTCGGAAAAGAACTCAAGATTCTCCTGTTTGGTTAATGTTTCGGGAGCTACATAGAGCAATTTGGTTTTGCCGCTCAGCAAATCATCATGCACTTCTTTTATTTCTTTTTTATTCAGCGTAGAATTTAGAAAGTGGGCCACATTGTCGTTGCTGCTGTAACCACGAACAAGATCTACCTGGTTTTTCATCAAAGCAATCAATGGAGAAACCACCATGGCAACACCTTCGCTTATCATGGCAGGCAGTTGGTAGCACAAACTTTTACCACCGCCGGTGGGCATTATAACAAATGTATCATGACCAGCCATTAATGATTCAATAGCTTTTTCCTGAGTGCCCTTGAATTTAGTAAACCCAAAAAACTGTTTGAGGGATTTGTGCAGGTCAAATTTTCCTTTGGCGTCCAATGGTTCTTTAACCTTAATTGTTTTTCCTGATTTTGAAGGACTGGATTTAGCCACTGGCTTCTTAACTGTTGATGTTCCCATTACGCTTTATTTTCTTTCATCCCGATCCTTCGACTTAGCTCAAGACTATCGGGGCTACAAATGCAGATTTATTTAAGATACTCATTTTTGTCCGGCCACAATATTTTGTGCAAGTATATTTTTTGCACGGGTCTATATTGTTACCGGATAAGTATATTTTTTTTTCTAATGGCCGGGGGTTCAGTGGGTTGGTTATCAACCTGGGTATGAAATCCTGTCGCACAACATCTTCCCCGTCAATTAATTCTGTTCCAAAGAGTTTTGGAAGATGGCGAATTTACGGATGTTTTGCCGTTGGCGAAGGAATCGAAACAGAAAAACCCAACTGTAACGATTGCATAACGGGGACTTCATATCAAATCCTCTAAATTTGCGGCTTTCAACTATGCCAGTTTCAATAATACAAATTGCTCTCAGAACTATTGATTTGGAGGCTCAGTCCATTTTGGGGCTTGCTTCTTTTATTAATGATGACTTTGAAAAAGCTGTTCAGGCCCTTGCTGATAATAAAGGCCGGGTGGTGGTTAGTGGCATTGGCAAAAGTGCTGTTATTGCACAAAAAATTGTAGCCACTTTTAACTCTACCGGCACTCCTTCAATCTTTATGCATGCTGCAGATGCTATTCATGGTGATCTGGGTATTGTGCAGCAGGATGATGTAGTAATTATCATCAGCAAAAGCGGTGAAAGTCCCGAGATAAAAGTGCTGGTACCGCTGATTAGAAATTTCGGCAACACATTAATTGGTATGGTGGGCAGTATAGATTCTTATCTCGCTAAAAATGCTACTATCGTTTTAAATACAACCGTTGAACAAGAAGCCTGTCCAAACAACCTGGCTCCAACATCCAGCACTACTGCACAATTGGTAATGGGCGATGCATTAGCTGTTTGTTTAATGGAATTGAAAGGATTTAAATCAGGCGATTTCGCCAAATTTCATCCGGGTGGAATGTTGGGAAAGAAACTATACCTGCGGGTTTCCGATTTATATGCCGGCAACGAAAAGCCAAAAGTGCTGGCCGGGCAATCCTTAAAAGAAGTGATAGTGGAGATGACGGCTAAAAGATTGGGAATAACAGCCGTGGTGGATAATGATAATAATTTACTCGGCATCATCACCGATGGGGATTTGAGAAGAATGCTGGAAAAAAATGTGGCAATAGATAAGGTAATGGCGGGTGGTATAATGACGGCGAATCCCCAAACCATCGCACCGGATGAACTGGCGGTAGGGGCATTGGATTTATTAAGGAAAAAAGAGATTTCACAATTAGTTGTAACAGAAAGTGGAAAGTATTTGGGTATTATACATTTGCATGACCTGATAAGAGAAGGATTAATTTAACCGGTGATGAAGAATGGGGTTTCCCATTCATCACTCACTATTCACTATTCATCAAATGAACAAACATCACTACGTTGCAATAATGGCAGGCGGAATCGGTAGCCGCTTTTGGCCGATGAGCCGCACCGACTTTCCAAAACAATTTCTTGATATACTTGGCACAGGAAAAACGTTGATTCAGCAAACCTATGCCCGGTACAGCAAACTGGTGCCGGTAGAAAATATTTATATCGTAACGGCACAGGAGTATGTTGGTATTGTAAAAAAACAATTGCCCGATATTCCGGAAGAAAATATTCTGGCAGAGCCTTCCAGAAAAAATACAGCACCGTGTATAGCCTATATCGCATTTAAATTATTAAAAAAAGACCCGAAGGCGTTAATGATAGCCGCTCCGGCAGATAACCTTATTTTAGAAACTGATGAGTTTATAAAGACGGCTAAAAAAGCACTGAACTTTGTTGATCATATTAATGCCTTAGTAACAATCGGCGTAAAACCTACTTACCCCAATACCGGGTATGGATACATACAGCATGATACCACTGCGGCTGCTCCAGATGTATATAAAGTAAAAACATTTACAGAAAAACCCAATATAGAACTGGCAAAAACATTTATGAGCAGCGGCGACTTTTTGTGGAATGCCGGCATTTTTACCTGGAAGGTGAAAACCGTATTAGCTGCTTTTGAAAAATACCTGCCGGAAGTATATGATGTGTTTGCTGCCGAAAAAGATAAATTCAACACCCCGGAAGAAAAAGAAGCCATAGAAAATATTTATCCGCAGTGCACTAACATCTCGGTTGATTTTGGGGTGATGGAAAAAGCAGATAATGTATATCTCATTCCCGCCTCATTTGGCTGGAGCGACCTGGGCACCTGGAACAGTGCCTGGGAAAATAAGGACAAAGATTATTTAGGCAATGCTGTAGTAGGCAAAAAAGTGATGACTGTTGATGCCAGTAATTGCATAGTGCATGTGCCAGACAATAAATTGGTGCTTTTACAGGGTCTTGATGAATTTATAATAGTTGATACCAAAGACGTTCTGTTGATTTGCAAAAAAGATAAAGAACAGGAAATAAAGGAGTATGTGGCAGAAGTAAGGCGGAACATGGGCGATAAATACCTGTAAGTGGTATTGTTTATTCTGCAGCCTTCTCTATTTTTAGGAAAGAAAAAATGGCTATGGCTTCATTCCCCGCAAATAACATTCTCTTTCTCGACATTGAAACGGTGCCACAGTTTCCATCTTACAATGAATTGCCGGAAGACTGGAAACAATTGTGGGACACTAAATCAAATACATTATCAAAATACCATGAGGGCCAAACCAACGAAACGCTATATCCCCGTGCAGGTATTTATGCAGAGTTTGGAAAAATAATTTGCATCAGTTGTGGAATACTGCAAGGTGGTGCTGCCAATCGAAAAATTATACTAAAAAGTTTTGCCGGAGATGATGAAGAAGCCTTGCTGCGCCAGTTTAGCGAAATGCTGAACAAGTGGGCCGCTGGTGAACAAAAATTTCT
This sequence comes from Chitinophagaceae bacterium, assembly GCA_043768195.1. Lineage (GTDB taxonomy): Bacteria > Bacteroidota > Bacteroidia > Chitinophagales > Chitinophagaceae > JJ008. The sequence goes on from JAYVKT010000261.1 coordinate 11,654, forward strand.
TTGTGCCCACAATGGAAAGGAATTTGATTTTCCCTACCTGTGCCGGAGAATGATTATTAATAGCCTCAGCATTCCTCCTATGCTAAATATTGCAGGCAAAAAACCATGGGAGGTAAACCATTTTGACACACTGGAGCTTTGGAAGTTTGGCGACTATAAAAGTTTTACTTCACTAAACCTGCTGGCACATACACTCGGTATTAAAACACCAAAGGACGATATTGACGGCAGTATGGTTTGGGAAGTTTACTGGAAAGAAAAAAATTTACAGCGCATTGTTACTTATTGCCAGAAAGATGTGGTGACGGTAGCACAAATTCTGCTGCGAATGAATGGTGAGCCGCTGCTTAAAGAAGAAAATATTGAAATCAAATCATAATGGAAAGAACAAATTACTCCTCCGGCGCCATATGGGAAGATATTGTTGGTTATAGCCGTGCTGTTAAAGTTGGAAACATTGTAGAAGTAACAGGAACGGTGGCTGTTGATGAAAACAGTTTGCTGGTAGCAAAAGACGATGCGTATGGCCAAACCAAATTCATTCTGGAGAAAATTGAGAAGTTTTTAAAACAAGCCGGTGCTTCATTAAAAGATGTGGTGCGGACAAGGATGTTTGTTACCGATATTTCCCGCTGGGAAGAATACGGCAAAGCACATGGTGAAATTTTTTCTGGTATCAAGCCCTGCACATCAATGATTGAAGTAAGCGGATTAATTGCCCCGGAATATTTAATAGAGATTGAAGCAACCGCTATAATCAGTTAATCTTAAAACAAAACACCAATGAAAAAAAATATTCTTCTGGTATTACTAATTGGAACAGTCTTATACAGTTGCGCCAATAAAGACAAAAAAACACCCGCCGTTGCTGACAACCCCGAAGTAAAAATTGATTCCTCTTTAATAACAGACAGTAGTTGGGGTTTGATAACAAAAAACACAGCCTTTGCAGGGCTCCTGGCTATCTATGGTACAGTGAACATAAAAAATGAAACAATTTGCGGGCCCGAGTGTGCAGACAGCATTGACGTTACAACAATATATCCGGAGAAAAACAACCAATTCATTATTTACTGGAAAGATGGTCTTTATCATAAATCAATAGCCTTAATCGAAACCTATTTACAAGACGGGCCCCATCACACTGCCAGCGGAATAAAAACAGGCTCTACCCTGGAAGACTTGCTCAAAATAAATAATGGCAATCAAATTCTTTTCAATGGTTTTGATTGGGACTATGGTGGATTTATACAGGCTTATGGTGGCGGGCCTTTGGAAAATTCGCCGATTGGTTTCCGTCTTGAGATGACGGGGGATGGTGGAACCGAACTATCCGGAGATGAAGAATTCAACACCGAAATGCCGGAAGTAAAAAAGAACATTGCTAAAATAAAAATTTCGTCTGTTTCACTATCCTTTACCAACAAGTAACACATGACTGTTGAATCGCTTCATGAATATTGTTTGAGTAAGCCCGGTGCCGAAGAAACATTACCCTTTGGTCCGGAGACTGTAGTGTATAAAATTGGCGGCAAAGCATTTCTATTAACCGGCCTGGACAGTGAAGACCTTCGCTTTAATGTAAAATGTGATCCCGAAAAAGCTATTGAACTAAGAGAAGAGTTTGCCTGTGTGCTGCCCGGCTATCACATGAATAAAAAACATTGGAACACCATTATTGTTGATGGCTCTGTTTCTACCCGGCAATTAAAAGAATGGATTGACGGCTCGTATAATTTAGTAGCTAATAATTTGCCAAAGAAAAAGAAATAGGGGTTAGGCTGCTTTAAGATTCCTTTGACACACATTCCTTCTTTTCGGGAGAACTTTCAACTAATTTAGCGGCTTGTAAAAAAATCAACATGAAAAAAAAATTCTTTGTGAGTATTGGCCTGTGTTTTTGCCTCTTCTCTTTTGCCCAAACAACTGCTACATCCTACCGGATGACCCTGGGAGAAGAAATAAAATTAAAAAAAGGAACAGCCGACCTTGATATTGTATCTGCAGATAACACCGGATTGTACTTTACTGAAGCCCGGGTTAAAATGAAAGGCTATTTTATTATAGGTGCCAGCTACGGCACCAGCATCAAACTGATGAAGCTGGATAAGAATTTTGGTGAGGTGTTTGATAAAGAATATAAAAAAGAGCTAAAGGGGTTGGAGTTTCAAAGTTTCCAAACACTTGGCAATGATCTGTATGTGTTTGCCACCGACTATGAGAAAAAAGAAAAGCTATTTAAAGTATATGGTTCCAAAGTAGATAAAGCAACCGGCGACCTGGCCGGGGATTTTATAGAATTGGGCAGCTACCAATTAGAAAGTAAAAAGGATGATTATGAAATGAAGGTAAGCCCCGTTCAAAACGGTGCTGCATTTTTAATGGTCAGCAATATTTCAGGAAAAGAAAAAGTAACACTCGGCGTCCATTTGCTCGATAAAAACTTAAAGCGAAAAGAATCGGCTATTATTAATCTTTCTTTTAATCCTGATAACTATACGCTGCAGGATGTACAGTTCACCAAAAGCAATAAAATAATTCTGTTGGGAAAAGAATATGAAGAAGCCCAGTATGGCAAAAAGAAAAGAAAAAGATTAATATTTAAACAATATGCGATGTCCATCTATAACAGCGATGGCAAAAAAGAGAACGACGTAAAAATTGATGCCGACGATCGCTACATCATCAGCGGCCGGCTGATTGAGCAACCAACCGGCGAAATGCTGCTGGCGGGTTTTTATAGTAATACTGCGAAAAAGGAAGATTTGAATGGCTTTTATATAAATAAGGTGGATCCGGAAAAAGGAACATTGCTACTGAGCTCTTACAAAGAAATAAACTCCGGTATGCTTGGTAAAAGCTTTGTGGATGAAACGGATGATGACGATATATCGAAAGAAGAAAAAAAGCAAGCGAAGAAAGCAAAAGATGAAGACGATGAAGAAGAGTTTCCCAACAGTTTTATTATTAAGTCTGTTAACATTAATCCTGCAGACAATTCAATCGTTATTACCAGCGAAGTTTCTAAGTATGCTTATTATACTTACACCAACTCTTCCTATAACAATGCAACAAGAACCTGGAACACAACCACCACACATGTACACCGTTTTACCAACCAGGACATACTGGTAATAAACGCCGATAAAGATGGCAATATTAAATGGTTGAACGCCTTGAACAAGTCGCAGGTGGAAGAAATACGTACCAGCAGTACCAGCCGTGGTTCGGGCATCAGTTTTAATTCTGATAACAGCGGCTACTTTGCATCAAGGGGTGGTATGCCTTTTTATTCTTCTTATTCCAGCCTTATCAATAATAATAACCTGGTGATTATTATGAATGACCATACCAGCAATAATGTGAACCCCGAATATGGCGATAAAGTAAAAACGGTTTACAACTTCAGAAAGAAAAGCAATGTATATGGTGTTTCGATTGATTTAGCCACCGGCAAAATGACCCGTAAAGTTATTGGATCCAATAATGACGAAACGATATTGATGCCCCGGCATGCATTTGTAGTAAAAAACGAGTTGTTCATCCCCTCATGGCGGCAACACCTGATGGCAAAAACAGAATTGCGGTTTGCAAAGATTGCCGTTAAATAATTCTTATTGATAAAAAACAGGTCGCCGGAGTTGTTTGACATCAAGGAGCTCCGGTATTTTTTTTCCATGATTATTGGTTCTTAGTAACACCGTTTGCAGATCTGTTAACCCGGCTTTTGCCAGTGCCCCTTCATAAAATCGTTGAAAAGGAAGCTTTCTTCCGGCCTTTGCCGGTTGCGGATAGTTGATTTCTTCCTGCAGGGTAATCCAGAAAATTTTTTCTATAAATGAACGGGAAAAGTGGGGTGATTGTGCAGCAAGGCCGTTGAGATAAAGAGCATCAAGAAATTCAACAACAAGATCAAAGTTATCGTTAGTAACGGTTGTATAAATTTCTACTACAATATCTGTATGCTTCGGGGCTATTCCGTTTTCTGTAAGTTTATAATCCCCGGTGGCTTTGTAGCCCGGATAAGTAATAAGCAGACTTCCGGAATTAAATGAAGCTGTCGTTTTTCCGCCGGCCTTCAGTTCTTCCGAAAGACGTATCATAAACGCAACTCCTGCTGGATAGTTCATGGATGGATTATACTGCATACCTGTTAGCTAAAGATATAAAGCTTTGCCTCCGCTACCTGCTGATTTGACATTAATTTTACCCATCTTTAATTATATAAATCAACAACATTGCATATACAATCCAAACTCCCCAATGCCGGCACCACCATCTTTTCCGTAATGAGTGCATTGGCGACAGAACACAAAGCCGTAAATCTTGGCCAGGGCTTTCCCGACTTTTCTATGAGTGATGAATTAACCAGCCTGGTTGCCGAAGCAATGAAAAACAATTTCAACCAGTACTCTCCCATGCCCGGGTGGATGCCGTTGAGAGAATCTATTGCAGAAAAAGCAGCCTTTTTATATAAAACAAAAATCAATCCTGATACAGAAATAACCATAACCCCGGGCGGCACCTATGCTATCTACTCTGCCCTCACCACTATTTTGCAACCGGGAGATGAGGTGATAGTATTTGAACCTGCTTATGACAGCTACATACCCAACATTGAAATAAACGGAGCAACAGCAGTAACAATCAATCTTGTTTATCCTGATTATCATATTGACTGGCTGGCTGTTCAACATGCAATTACAAAAAAAACAAAGGCCATCATCATTAATTCACCACACAACCCAACAGGAAGTGTAATTGGCGAACAGGATATACAACAATTAAGAAAGATTGTAGCCGGCACCAACATTTTCATTATCAGTGATGAAGTGTATGAGCATTTAATTTTTGATAATATTCCGCACCTGAGCATTCTGCGGTATCCTGATTTGCTGCAAAGGAGTTTTGTTTGTTTTTCGTTTGGCAAAACGTATAGTTGCACCGGATGGAAGCTGGGCTATTGCATTGCCCCGACGGAGCTAACCAAAGAATTTAGAAAAATACACCAGTTTAATTGTTTTACCTGCCACACCCCATCACAAGTGGGGTTGGCTGCATTTTTAAAAAATAAAGAGGCTTACCTGTCCCTTTCAGCATTTATGCAGGAAAAAAGAGATTATTTTAAACAACTGATGCAGCAAACAAAGTTTACTATGCAGCAATCGTTTGGCAGTTATTTTATCTGCGGCACTTATGAAAAAATAAGCGATGAAGGTGATAAGGATTTTGCTGTTCGGTTAACCAAAGAAGCCTGTGTAGCAACAATTCCTGTTTCCGCATTTTATCAAAATGGAAAAGATGATAAAGTACTGCGGTTTTGCTTTTCGAAGAAAAAAGAAACATTGGAAGCGGCGGTGGAGAAACTTGCTAAAGTGTAAGTTTATAATTCGCTGGCGGGAATTTTTTTTACTTTTCCGTTTTTATCGGCAATAATAAGTAGGCTATTATTTCTTTTTTTCTCCCTGATAAGTTTTGTCGCTGTTTTTTTGAGTCCCTTTTCAATCTTGGCATCAAGCACATCCCATTTTGCAATGGTTCCTATTTTTTTAACTGTTCCCATATTGCTAAGTTAGTTATTTCTGTTTCTGTTTCAATGCCTCCCCTGGCTATTAGTTCTGCAGGTAATGATTCGTTGTTATAGATATACCACCTGTCTGAAATATTTATAAATACCGGGAAATTTAGCAGGCCGGCTTTATATCTTCTTTCAATTACTTCAACAGGAATGTTGTGTCCTCCCTCAGCAACTCTGCTGGCAACCCTTTTTTTAGCAAAGTCGGCATTGGGTAACCAAAAAAATAATAACACAATTGTAAAGCCATTATCTCTTGCCCTTTTTATAAGATTCGTATAAGATCTTGTTGCTAACGTAGTTTCAATACCAAAATCATTTTTTTCTTTGAGTAAATCCTCTATTCTTTGCAGCATTATTCTTCCTGCTTGAAAGGAAACCGATTCCGGGGAGAAAGGAGAGAGTCCTTTTGCTATCTCATCTGCATTTACAAACTGATAGCAATTAAGCATTTCAGGTAACACTGTTTTTGAAGCCGTCGTCTTTCCCGCCCCATTTGGCCCTGCTATAATATACATCGTTGGCATTACCCCTGTAATTTAAACAATTACCTTTATCGCCATGTCAATTGACAACCGATACAAAGGAATATTCTACATGCTGCTCGCCGCACTCGGCTTTTCGTTAATGGGTGGTGCGGCTAAATTATTAAAAGGAAGTTTTGGTGCCGGGCAATTGGTTTTTTGGAGAAATGCAGTTGGCTTAATCGTTTTAGTTGCAGGCTTCCTTATTAAGCCGCCGGTAAATAAAGGCGGCAAGTTTCATTTGCTCCTCTTCCGTGGGGTAATGGGAACCACCGCACTTTATACTCTGTTATATTGCATTCTGCACATTCCGCTTGGCACAGCAATGACGTATAATCTGACGTCGGCCTTATTCATTGCCGTTTTTTCTTTCTTACTTTTCAGAGAATATCATGGCCGCATTGTATTACTGGCGGTGCTGCTGGGCTTTGTTGGTATGTTATTAATTTATAAACCAGCCATGCACTTTCCATGGTTCTATCATGCAGCCGGGTTACTATCTGGTATTACTTCTGCGCTGGCCTATATCACCGTTAACCGGCTGGCCGGATATTATGATTCAAGGATAATAGTGCTGGCCTTCATCGGCACCGGTGTTTTAATTCCCTCTCTTTTTATGCTGCTCCGCTATGTGTTTAATATACCAGCAGACGATGTATTTTTTATAGACTGGCGGTGGCCGGTTGGTGTTGAGTGGCTCTATGTGTTGTGGCTGGGGCTGGCTGCATTATTCGGTCAATACTTTGTAACGAAGGCGTATGGTGCCGATAAGGCAGGCATTGTTTCTACAATCGGCTACGCAAATATTGTATTCTCCGTTTTTATCGGGATGCGGCTGGGTGATGCATTTCCTGACTGGATGTCTTCCCTTGGCATTCTTTGCATCATCAGCAGCGGCGTTATTATTTCGCTGGTAAAAAGAAAAGCAGCTCCGCTAAAAAAATAAATTTCAGGATTTATTTGGTTGTTTGAAATGTTTTATCGTATATTTACGATATATGATTATAAAATGGCTATTCATAAAAAAGAAGAATTTACCCAAAGAGAACAAGACCTTGCCAACTTTGCCAAAGCTATGGCGCATCCTGCCCGTATCGCCATCCTGAAAGTGCTGGCGCAGCGAAACCAATGTATCTGTGGTGAAATTGTGGATCTGTTGCCCCTGGCACAAAGTACCATATCACAACATTTAAAAGAATTGAAAAAAGCCGGATTGATTACGGGCACTATTGATGGCCCCCGCAGTTGCTATTGCATCAACTGGAAAGCTTTTGAAAAATTTAATAGTGAATTCAGTTTGCTCTTTGCTAACCTGAAAGTGAGAAATGAAAAAGCCTGTTGCTAAAATGTCTCTTATTTCTTAACATAAAAGTAAAGCCATGAACACAAACACTCAACTAAGCAATGACCCCGGCAACGGTGGTTGTTGCGGCGGCGGCATCACCGACATGGGTTGCTGCTAAAAAACAAAAGAGTCCTGCCGTGCGGGACTCTTTATCTTTACCATGATGCCAAAAAAAATTCTTTTTGTTTGTGTAGAAAACAGTAACCGTTCTCAGATAAGCCAGGCTTTTGCCAAAATGATTGGTGGTGCCACCGTGAAAGCATATAGTGCAGGGTCGAAGCCTTCGGGAAGGGTAAACCAAAAAGCTATTGCAGCAATGAAAGAATTGGGTTATGATTTAAAAACACATCGTTCCAAATCGCTTGACCAGGTAGAACAATATGGCCCTTTTGATGCCGTAGTAACCATGGGCTGTGGCGATGCCTGTCCCTGGATGCCCGCCAAACAATTTATTGACTGGCAGATACCCGACCCCAGGGATATGAACGAAGAAGAATTCAATAAAGTGAGGGATTTGATAAAAGAAAAAGTAGCAGCACTAATAGCCTCGCTGATGGTTATTTAGCCACAGATGAACACAAATGGACACAGATAAATACAACTGAAAGACTCCGTCTGTGTTTATCGGTGTTCTTCTGTGGCTAACCATTTTTGTATTTAATTGTATTCGTTCGTATAATTTGTGACCAAAAACAAACTTACTTTGCGGAAACTATTCCGCTTTGAACACTCCTTTTCTTTCTAATCACCTTTATAAATTCCTTTTCGTCTTGCTAGGATTGGTGTATATCATCGGCTTGTTTGTGCCGCTGATGGATAATGATTCGGCGCATCATGCCAACATCGCCCTGCACATGCACCTTACCGGCGATTATGTTTCGCTGATAGACCATGCCGGTAATTATTTAGACAAACCGCATTTACATTTCTGGCTTTGTGCTTTTAGTTATAAAATATTTGGCGTTACTTCTTTTGCCTATAAACTTCCTTCTTTTCTTTTTACCATACTTGGAACCTACTCCACTTACCGTCTTGGAAAATCGTTGTATAATAATGAAGTGGGAAAACTGGCGGCATTAATCGTTGCTTCTTCTTTTGCTTATATGCTGGCTAATAACGATGTGAGAATGGATGCCATACTTACCGCATCTATTGCTTTTACCATTTGGCAACTGGTAGGGTTTATACAAAACAAAAAACTACTACATATAGCTGGCGCTGCATTGGGATTGGCATTGGGCTTTTGCACCAAAGGGCATATTGCGGTGTTTGTTCCGGCGGTGGCGGCATTATTTTACATCCTGTATCGTAAAGAATGGAAACTGTTTGTCAATTGGAATTGGTTATTGCTCTTGCTGTTGTTTGCCTTGTTCATTTCTCCGGTTGTATATTGTTATTACTTACAGTACAACCTGCACCCCGAAATAATGGTACGGGGCAAAGACCATATCAATGGGGTAAAATTTATTTTACTTAACCAAAGTGTGGAAAGGTTTAGCGGTGGCATGGGCAGCGATGCAAAGAAT
>JAYVKT010000262.1:0-4035 GCA_043768195.1 Chitinophagaceae bacterium
CCAACCGTGTAAATCTTGTAAGGGGTTTGGCACAGGGAGATTCTATTTATTACAATGTGGCAAGACGAAAATTTGTTTTTGCCGATAAAAGAACGTTTGGCAATACCAGCATTCCATTAGATGAGCAATTTCCCGGTAAATACTTTTTTAAAGGAACCGCTTCAAGATTATTTAATGATGCCACATCGGTAACCTTTCCAAGTTTAACGTTGACTAACATTTTGTACGAAGTGGACAATGATTCTTTTGCAGTAGCCAATCCTGGTATTGCTGTTTATAATGGATTAAGGGTTTCTACACAAATGCTGCCAACAGCTACGCAAAGAGCAAGTACGATCAGAACGATGAACCTGCAGTTAAATCACACTGGTGCAGATTCGCTGAACGCTGTAACATCTGTTGTAAGTAACAGTTTTATTGATGGTCGGGGAGCAACCGGTCTCTTTACGGGTTTTCAAAATAATATGATTGTAACTGATAGTGCAAGGAGTAATATCGGTAACATATTTGGCTATCGAAATTCAATTACCATGTCACCTGATGCAGGTGGAAGAATAACCGGAAACGTTTATGGTTATTACAACAGTATGAATGGCTTTGCCGACTCTACGGGAAGCAGTTTAATAAATGGTAATGCATACGGCGTTTTTCTTACAAACGTTGCAGCAGCAGCTCCCAAACGCAACTTTGCTTTTTACTCCAATAAAGGTCACAACCGTTTTGGTGACTCTACATTAATAACTGATCAGTTTTTTACCAGCCCCCGTGCCGTTCTTGATGTAAATGCCACCAGTGCAATGATCATCCCTTCTGGCAATACTGCACAACGACCAGCGACAGGTATCACTGCCATGTTCAGAAATAATACAGATTTGCTAAGCCCGGAATATTTCAATGGAACAAGTTGGCAACAACTTGCCACCGGCACTAATGAATGGAAATTTGATGCTGCAACAAACAGAGTAAACCTTGTAAGGGGATTGCCGATCAACGATACGATTTTCTACAACTCACTAAGAAAACAATTTGTATTCAGCGACAGAAACACAAATACCAATAGCCTCGGAAGTGATTTTCCGGTAGAAAATTTTGGCGGAAAATATACATTCAAATCAACTGCTTCTTTCAGGGATAGTACCCAGTTCAATGGCGCCAATATGAACGTAGTGTATGAAGTGGATAACACCACCAACAGTACTTTATTTAATTCTCTTAGTACCAGTACCGTTGTTAATCCTAAGGCATTTCAAAAATATGATCAGGCATCAGGTATTAATAACACCGTTATACATGCAGGCAATGATTCGGTACAACTTGTATTTGGTTTAATAAATACTGCCCGCAACAGCGGAAACGGAAAATCAGGATCTATTACCGGTATCCAGAATGCGGTAAGGATACAAAACGGTAATGGCAATAATACCGGCGAGATGGTGGGCTTTAGAAACTTAATGTCGAGAAATGGTGCAACCGCAGGCCGGGTTACAGGCAATGTGTACGGTTGGCTGGGTACGTTCAGCGGATTTGCAAATAATGTAGATGGTTCTATGTACGGCGTATTCATCAACTCAGTAACAGGCGCCGGGCCAAGCAAAAATTATGCATACTATTCCAATAAAGGCTTAAACAGACTGGGTGATTCCCTTTTAGTTACTGATGGAGCCTCCATAACCCCCAGAGCGGTGTTAGATATTAATGCCACAAGTGCTATGATTGTTCCTACGGGTACAACTGCCCAGCGACCAGCGGTTCCGGTTTCTGGTATGGTTAGATATAATACAACCAATCAAACTGTAGAAGCTTATAGTGGCACACAATGGAATGGGATTGTAAGAGGAACAAACAATATTGATATACCAAACACACTGGCAGGCGGTGGCAGTACATTGAGTGTGACGGTAACAGGTGCCACTACGGGAAGTGCTGTATCTGTTTCCCCTACTTCTTCGCTGCCAAATGGAATTGTGATAGCATGGGCAAGGGTAAGTGCTGTAAACACAATAGAAATAAGATTTGAAAACAATTCAGGTGTTGCTGTAAATCCGGCTGCACAAAATTTTAACATCAGGGTAATACAATAGATAAGCTAGTAACTAACAAATGAAAAGCTGGTCGTATTGACCAGCTTTTTGCTTTATGCCATTGGGAAAAAATGCTGCTGGATTAACAACCCATTATCCTTTCTTTATTTCTTTAGTCCATCCGTCTTTCAATGTAACTGTCCGGTTGAAAATCAACCGGCTTGCACTGGTATCTTTATCAAGGCAAAAATATCCTTTGCGAAGAAACTGGTAGCGGTCATCAAACTTAGCCTTTGCTAATGCAGGTTCGGCAAAAGCAGTTGAAACAATTTTCAGAGAATCGGGGTTCAGGTACTCTTTAAAATCGCCTTCCTCATCCGTTGGGTCTTCTACTTTGAACAAACGATCATACTCCCTTATTTCTACAGAAATTGCCGTCGCTACACTTACCCAATGCAAAGTTCCTTTTACTTTAATATCAGAAGTATCACTTCCACTTTTGCTCTCGGGAATATAAGTGCAATTAAGTTGAGCAATATTTCCCCCGGCATCTTTAATTACTTCTTCACACTTGATAATGTATGCCGATTTCAATCGCACCATTTGCCCCGGGGCTAACCGAAAATATTTTTTTGAAGGTACTTCCATGAAATCATCCCTTTCAATATAAATTTCTTTGCTGAAAGAAATTTCTCTTTCTCCTCCATTAGGGTCTTCGGGATTGTTTTCGCTATGCAAGACTTCAGCATCTCCGGTATAATTAGTGATTACAATTTTGAGTGGGTCAAATACCACCATTCTCCTCAAGGCAATTTTATTCAAATGTTCCCTGACACAAAACTCAAGCAAGCCAATATCAGCTATGTTCTCTCTTTTGGCAATACCAGCCCTGTCACAAAATTCCCGGATGCTTTCTGCTGTATATCCCCTTCTTCTCAAACCGGTAATTGTGGGCATGCGGGGATCGTCCCATCCATTTACATGTTTTTCGGTAACGAGCTGTAGCAATTTTCTTTTGCTCATCACGGTGTAGTTGATATTCTTCCGGGCAAATTCGTACTGATGTGATGGATAGATTTCTAATGTTGAAATCAGCCAGTTATAAAGTTCCCGGTGCGGAACAAACTCCAAAGTGCAAATGGAGTGAGTCACTTCTTCTATCGAATCACTTTGCCCATGTGCAAAATCATACATCGGGTAGATGCACCATTTGTTGCCGGTGCGGTGATGATGGGCATGTTTTATTCTGTAAAGAATGGGATCCCTCATCAGCATATTAATATGACCCATATCAATCTTAGCCCTGAGGGTTCTGCTGCCATCCGGAAACTCACCATTCTTCATCCGTTCAAATAAATCCCTGTTTTCCGTAATACTGCGGCTTCTAAACTCACTATCCCTCCCCGGTTCTGTTGGTGTGCCTTTTAAAGCGGCCATCTGATCAGAAGTACTATCGTCCACATAGGCCAATCCTTTATCAATTAGTTTTAGTGCATACTCAAACAATTGATCAAAATAATCACTTGCATATCTTTCATTCTTCCATTCGAAGCCGAGCCACTTTACATCTTCCTTTATACTTTCCACATATTCCGTTTCTTCGGTTACAGGATTTGTGTCATCAAATCTCAGGTTAGTATAACCTGAATATCGTTTAGTGAGACCGAAGTTTAAACAGATTGTAGTAGCATGACCAAGATGTAAATAACCATTGGGCTCCGGCGGAAAACGGGTAACAATGCTTTTATACTTACCTGTTTTGAGGTCGTTTTCAATAATTTCTTCAAGAAAATTAAGGCTGCGTTCTTCCTTTTCTGCCTGCCCGGCAGGTTTGTTTATTTCTTCCGGCATAGTGTGCAAAGGTAAGGAAATGAGAGGGTTGAATAAAAGCCTGTACTTTTCAGGAACTGTATCTATTAGATATGAAAAATATTTTCTGTAATGACATTGGCAGCCTCTTATTCATAATTTCACTCTATATTACAATTAAAAATAAATTATGCGCCGATCGATA
>JAYVKT010000263.1:0-4080 GCA_043768195.1 Chitinophagaceae bacterium
TCTCCCGGGTGTGCATTCAAAATTCTCGCTACCGTTTTCCGAGCCGATTCAATAGCCATTCTGCTTTCTCGTCCATAGGAATAAATAGAAGAAGGGTTACCAAAATGAGTGGTCATGTAAGGCAACATAGCGTCCAGCACTTCTTTATCGAGTGCAGTAGTGGCGGCGTTATCAAAATAAATGCGGTTCATTGCAAAGTTTCGGGTTATGAGTTTTAGGTGACGAGTTTGAACCCGGCACTTAAGTTTTCTGACTGGGTGCAAAGATAAGCCTCTATATTTTCTGTAGAAGCAGTTTTGTATGAACCAAGGCAACAGATGGATGAATTGAAATCAATTACTCCACCCATCAATTAACATTTCTCCGCTTCCTCCGAAAAGAGTAAATTTAGTTTCTCTAAACACATTTATGGATACACAACAAACTAACAGCAACCGGCGGGATTTTATAAAAAAATCCACTGCACTGGCCGCATTGGTTGTCGCCAGTCCGGCATTGGTAAAAGCCGGTGAAAACGATGAACGCATCGCTGCACTTTTTGAAAAAGTGGACTTGCAATTAACCGTCAACAATATTCCCTGCAAACTGTCAGTGGAGCCAAGGGTGACGCTGCTGGATCTTTTGAGGGAACAATTAAATCTTACCGGCACCAAGAAAGGTTGTGACCATGGTCAATGCGGCGCCTGTACCGTACATGCGGATGGCAAAAGGGTACTCTCCTGCTTATCATTGGCGGTAATGAATCAGGGGAAAAAAATTACCACCATTGAAGGCCTTGCCAATGGCGAGCAACTGCACCCTATGCAGGAAGCCTTTATAAAACATGATGGGTTTCAGTGTGGTTATTGTACCCCGGGACAAATCATGTCGGCCATTGCCTGTGTAAAAGAAGGCCATGCCAATACGAAAGATGAAATAAGGGAATATATGAGTGGCAATATTTGCCGATGCGGCGCCTATCCCAATATTGCAGATGCAGTAATGGATGTAAAAAAAGGAGGGTTGCCATTATGATAAATTTTGAATACATACGGGCCTTCACCGCAAAAGGCGCCACGGATGCTGCCATAAAAAATAAGGCAGCAGCATTTATTGCAGGTGGCACCAACTTAGTTGACCTGATGAAAAAAGAAGTAATTGCTCCCCAAAGATTAATTGATATAAATGGTTTGCCGCTAAAACAAATTACACCAGGTGCAAAAGGAATAACAATCGGCGCATTGGCGCTAAACAGCGAAGTGGCAGAACATGAAATTGTAAAAGCAAACTATCCGTTGCTCGCAATGGCACTAAATGCAGGAGCCTCACCACAACTGCGGAATATGGCAACTGTGGGTGGCAATATGATGCAGCGTACAAGGTGTACTTATTTTTATGATATTGCTATGCCTTGTAATAAACGAAAACCCGGAAGCGGATGTGGCGCCTTGCAGGGATATAACAGGATGCATGCCATCTTCGGTTCAAGTTCTGCCTGTATTGCTGTGCACCCGAGTGATATGTGTGTGGCACTGGCAGCCATGAATGCAACCGTAACTGTAAGCGGCCAGAAAGGGGAAAGAAAAATTTTGTTTACCGACTTTCACCGCCTGCCCGGCACCACCCCGGAAAAAGATAACAGTCTGCAACCGGGAGAACTGATAACAGCCGTTTCTGTTCCTTCCAATTTATTTAATAAAAATTATTACCTGAAAATAAGGGACAGGGCTTCGTATGCTTTTGCGTTAGTATCAGTTGCCGTTGCTCTGGAAGTGAAAGATGATATAATAAAATCAGCAAGGCTGGCAATGGGTGGTGTGGCGCACAAACCATGGAGATTGGAAGAGACAGAAAAATTTTTAACAGGCAAAAGTATAACCAAAGAAAATTTTGCCGCAGCAGCAGAAGCTGCCATGAAAGGCGCAAAAACCTATGGACATAATAATTTTAAAATAAAATTAGGTAAGGCCGCCATAACAGAGGCATTGATGAAAGCAGTAGCGAAATAAATTTTATGAAAATTTGAAATTCACATCATGGATAATATAGCAGAAAAAGAGTACTTAGACCGGGTGGACGGGGTGCAAAAGGTAACCGGCACTGCCAAATATTCGGCAGAATATAATTTTCCAGGAATGGTGTACGGCGTATTGGCAACGAGTACCATTGCCAAAGGAACCATTACTTCACTTGATACAAAAGCAGCAGAAAATTCGCCGGGGGTGCAGGCGGTTATCACCCACCTCAATTGTCCGGATGTACCCGGCTATAAAAAACAAGCTGATCAACCTATTGTACCCGAAATAAAAAGGGGCTACCGTGTTTTCACTGACAATAGTATCCGTTTCAACGGGCAACCTATTGCATTGGTAGTGGCCGATACTTTTGAAAGAGCCGTTCATGCTGCTTCATTGATAAAAGCAGTATATAAAGAAGAAAAATATAATACCAACCTGGATGAAGCGATAAAATCCGGGAAACCATTAGAAGGAAACAATTACAAAGATTATGTGCGGGGCGAAGCGGATGCCTGGAAAAAAGCAGAAGTAAAAACAGAAGCTACTTACTCCATGCCGGTGGAAGTGCATAACCCGATGGAAATACATGGCCTTACCGTGGTATGGGAAGGAGAAAACAAAGTGACCCTGTATGAAAAAACACAGGCACTCAAAAATACACAACAGGGTATTATGCGGCTCTTTGGATTGAAGGAAGAAAATGTACGCATCATCACCCAGTTTATCGGCGGTGCTTTTGGCTCTGCTTTTAATATCTGGCCCCATTCTGTAGCCGCATTAATTGGTGCAAGAAAAGTAGGCAAGCCGCTAAAACTAATGTTGACAAGAAACCAAATGTTTATTAATGTAGGTTACCGGCCACAAGCCATACAAACCATAAAACTCGGTGCATCAAAAGATGGCAAACTTACCGGCATTACCCATGAAGCTATTGCAATGACCTCCTCCTATCAGGAATTTACCGAAGGCATTGTAAACGGATCCAGATCATTATATGCCTGCCCCAATGTGAATACCAGTTACAAAGTTTATCCGTTGGATATGAGCCAGCCCACCTGGATGCGGGGACCCGGCGAAACAACCGGCGCCTATGCTCTTGAATGTGCTATGGATGAAATGGCATATGCACTCGGTCTTGATCCGATTGAGTTTCGCCTTCGCAATTATGCAGAAACTGACTTAGAAAGAAATAAACCTTACTCCAGTAAATTTTTGCGGGAAGCTTATCAGTTAGGTACAGAAAAAATAAAATGGCAGGAACGTAACCCGGTGCCCCGTTCCATAAAAGAAGGCGATTGGTTGATTGGCTACGGCACAGGCAGTGGTATATTTTCTGCCTGGCGGGGCGATGCTAAAGTAACAGCAAAGTTGCTGCCGGATGGTTCACTTGTTTTACAAAGTGGTGTAACAGATATGGGGCCTGGCACGGCAACAGCTATGACACAATTAGCATCTGAAACATTGGGGTTGTCGGCAAAAAGCATAAAGTTTGAACTGGGAGATACCAATCTGCCGCCGGGGCCACTGCAGGGTGGGTCGGGCACTACATCTACTCTGGGCACGGCTGTAAATAATGTATGCATTAGCCTGAAGAAAAAATTAACGGAATTGGTAAAAGATAATGCTGCCTTCCACACCGAAGTTGTGCATAATGTAAAAGTGGAGGACTTACTTTTTGAAGATGGATATATGATACTGGCATCTGACAGAAGTAAAAAAATAAGCTATGCCGATGCAATAAAAAATGCAGGACTAAAACAAATAGAAATAGCAGAGGAATCAAAAGCCAACCCAATGGCCAACCATGCAGCGTTTTCCTATGCGGTACATTTTGTAAAAGTAAAAGTGCATGCTATAACCGGAGTAGTAAAAGTAAGCCGGGTAGTATCTGCCGTAGATGCAGGTAAAATAATAAATGAGAAAACAGCGGAGAGCCAGATTGTGGGTGCCGTGGTGGGCGGCATTAGTATGTCGCTGATGGAAGAAGGGGTGATAGACCACCGTTATGGCCGCTGGGTAAATAATAATTTTGGAGATTATCATGTAGCAGTAAATGCAGATGTGCCGCCAGTGGAAGTGCTGT
>JAYVKT010000264.1:0-11144 GCA_043768195.1 Chitinophagaceae bacterium
GGAGCAGCTGGCTGCGGCAAAAGTCAAGACATTATACCACCGCCAAGTACTATAAATTCACTCATAAATTTTTATTGGGTTTATATTTTGTCACACAATTTGTTTTTTATCCGTTGCTGACCGCTTCTATAATTTTTTATGACTGGCGGTTTGCTCTGGCCGTTTTTGGCATCCGTTTTTTACTACAGGCTTTTGTCTTGTATAAATCCATGAAAAAAATGGGAGAAAAAGATTTGTGGCCCTGGTTCATCCTGCTTGATATGTGGATGTTCTTTTATTATATCATCTTTGCCCCGGCACTGTGGAAGAAACCAAAAAAAGGCTGGTAAAAACAGACAGCAGCCAACAGTTATACCCCGATGGATGTAATACTCAAATATTTTACTGATTTTACAGAAAAGCAACTCGGGCAATTAAAACTGCTCGAACCCCAGTATAAAGAATGGAATGAAAAGATAAATGTGGTTTCCCGAAAAGATATTGACAGTATTTATGAGAAGCATGTACTGCATTCATTAAGCATAGCAGCGGCCTTTGAGTTTGCAGATGGAATGGAAATAGTTGATTTAGGAACCGGTGGTGGTTTTCCGGGCATCCCATTAGCTATATTTTATCCGGAGGTTCAATTTCTCCTCGTGGATAGTATTGCCAAAAAATTAAAAGTAGTGGAAGCTGTCGCCGAAGGGGTTGGTTTAAAAAATGTAATAACCCGGCACACCCGGATAGAAGATATTAAAACCCAAAAATTTGACTTTGTAGTATCAAGGGCAGTGGCACCGCTAAAGAATTTGTGGCGATGGAGCAGACCATTATTGAAAATAAAAACTACGACTGAATTCTCTCCCGGTCTTATCTGCCTGAAAGGCGGCGACCTTACGACCGAAATACAAGAAAGCGGCACACGGCCTAAAATGATGGAAATCAATTCCATTTTTCAGGAAGAGTTTTTTAAAGAAAAATACTTGCTCTATATCACCCGGTAAAAGAATTACCTGTTTGTGGTATTGTCAGATTAACTGTATGTCCGAACTTTATTCAATATGAAAGAAATAGCTGTTTGCATAGTAGACGATAATAAGGAATTAAGGAATGCCCTGGAGGAAATAATCACTATGTCTGAAGGGTACAAATGTATTGGCACTATCGGAACTGCTGAAAATGCTATCATTCAAATTCCTATTCTTCGGCCGGATGTAGTGCTAATGGACATCAACCTTGGAACTGAAGAAAGCGGTATTGATGTTGTAAGGACATTGAAACCGGGGATGCCGGATACAGGTTTTATGATGTGTACGATATATGAAGAGGATGATAAAATATTTCAGGCACTTAGTGCAGGTGCCAGTGGGTATATATTAAAAAAAACAAACCCTGCCCGTATGCTGGAAGCCATCCGGGAGTTGTATGAAGGCGGTGCCCCGATGAGCAGCCAGATAGCCAGAAAAGTAGTAGTAGCTTTCAGGCAGCAACCCGTTAATAGTTCCGATGGAGAAAATCTTGATATGCTATCTAACAGGGAAAAAGAAATACTGGAATTTCTCTCCCGGGGATTAATGTATAAGGAAATTGCATCACAATTATTTCTTAGTCCTGAAACGGTTCGTAAACATGTTTACCATATTTATGAAAAACTGCATGTAAATAATCGGGTGGCTGCAGTCAACAAATTCTACGGAAGATAATTTTTGCTGTTTTTTGCGGGTGAAGGTGGCCGTTTGGCTTAAAAATACCACAAAAGGGGTATTGTTTGTACTACTATGCAACCCTACTTTTGAATAGACAATCAAGATATTAATACCCCAACTATTAACCATTAACCTTACAGCAAGCAAACAAAGAAGGGGCCTTGATCAGAAACCGTCAAAAAAGCCTCCGTTTATCAACAACGGAGGCTTTGTTTTTTAGAAGCAAGACTAGTGATTACCACTTCAGATCAAGTTTATTATTTTTTCTTTCTACATCAGCCAGCCGCAGTGAGGGATCAATTTCAACTACGGTGAAATCGGCCAGCTTCCTGCTGGTTTCAATTGTATAAATACTATGTGTCCACTTCCAGGGTTCATATACTTTGCGGGAAACAGCTATATCCTCAAGGGGTTTCTCTCCGTACATCAGGTTCATTGGTATATAATGCAATTCTTTGCTTCCATCCTTGAATGTTATTTGCAAATCAATTGGCATTGGCATCAAACCAATACGGTTCAACCGCACTTTTGTTTTACCACTTTCTTCCCACAAACTATCAATGCTGTAATCAATCGTCTTGATGGAATTAACCCAATACTCTTTGTACCAATCCAATTTCATATCACTTACTTTTTCTGCAATGCGGATAAAATCAGATGCATTAGGATGTTTGAACCGCCATTGTTTATAATACTCCAATAATATTTTATCTCTTACCGGGGCACCAACAACATATCCCAGTTGCTCCATAAACACTCCGCCTTTTGTATAGGCTGCCGGGCCGTAAGCTGCATTGGTATTAAAATGATCGGCATGGGTTGTTAACGGTTCTTCCTTTCCACTTTTGACGAGAGAATAATAACCCCTGTAAGTGCCATCATACGCAAAGCCGGTATTATTCTCCAAAAATGCCGATACCCTGTCTTCTGCATACGTTGTAAATCCTTCATCCATCCAGGCATACAATGATTCATTAGTGCCTAACAGGCCATGATACCAGTTGTGCAACCACTCATGCAGCCATGCACCGGGACCTACCAATAAAGTAGCCATTGGGTATTCCATTCCACCATCGCCGCCATGAATGAAGGTGTATTGCTTGTACGGATAAATACCGAATGTTTTTTCAATAAAGGGAAATGCTTTTTCTGCATCATCCAGCACCTTTTCCCATTCGGCTGCTGTTGCATTGGTTGGTTTGTATAAAAGATGAAGTGTTACACTATCATTTACTTTCCGGCTTTTATGTATGTAGTCCGGATCGGCAGCCCACATAAAATCATGCACATTGGGTGCAATGAAACGCCAGGTTAATTTTTCTCCAACCGGCTTTTTTACTTTAGCCCCTTTATCTTCATACCCAAAACCGATTTGGTTGGGGTTTTGTAAATACCCTGTTCCACCCAGCATATATTTTTTATCAATCGTAATACTTACATCAAAATCTCCCCAAACTCCATAAAATTCTCTTCCAACATACGGTGTAGGATGCCAGCCTTCATAATCATACTCACACAACTTCGGGTACCACTGGCTCATTGAGTAGCGAACTTTTGAAGTAGGATTATCTCTTCCGCTTCTGCGAATCTGCAATGGTACTTGTGCTTCAAACTCCATGTCAAACACAACTTTTGATTTGGGCAAAATCGGTTTATCCAATTTTACTTCGAGAATTGTTTCAAGTATTTTAAAAGTTTGCGGACGACCATTCATTTTTAGTGAATTGATCTTCTGATACCCAATTTCATCCGTTTTAAGGTTAAGAATGCGGTCTTTTACCCTTTGATCCCAATCAGGCCGGCCGCCGGCACCGTTTACACTACCCTGCCGCCTGCTCCTTGTATCCATCATGCTTCCCGGTTGAAAAGCATTGAAATAGAGATGATAAAAAACTTTAGTTAATGTATCGGGAGAATTATTAGTGTACTCCAGCTTTTGCTTACCTGAGAATTGGTTTGTTTGTACATTCATATCAACATTCATAGTGTACTTTACCCGCTGCTGCCAGCGATCGGGTTGGGCAAACATAACCAGAGACAGTTGAAAACTGAAAAAGAATAATAGCAAAAATTTTTTCATTAAAATATTTTTTGAGATAGTAAATTTCGTAAAACAGATGTTATGGTAAAAACAAAGTTAATTGATGGTTATCCATTTGTTTCTTACAGCAAAGAAACCTTTTCTGCGGAAGAAATGACAAAGCGGAGCAATGATTTTTATGAATGGATGGATAAACGGCGGACTGTCCGGGATTTTTCTGATACACCGGTGCCAAAAGAAGTTATTGAAAAGATAGTGCTGACAGCCTCAACAGCCCCGAGTGGTGCCCATAAACAGCCCTGGACATTTTGCATAGTTAGTAACCCGGAAATAAAGAAACAAATCCGGGCGGCAGCAGAAAAAGAAGAATTTGAAAGTTATAATGGCAGGATGCCGGAAGAATGGCTGGTTGATTTAAGACCACTGCAAACCGATTGGAAAAAAGAATTTCTTGAAACGGCTCCTTATCTTATTGTAATTTTCAAAAAAAGTTATGAACTGAAAGAAGATGGCAGTAAAGGAACAGTTTATTACGCCAATGAAAGTTGCGGGTTGGCTTGTGGTTTTTTATTGGCCGCCATCCATCATGCCGGATTAGTAGCCCTTACCCATACACCCTCTCCAATGAATTTTTTAGGAAAGGTTTTAGGCAGACCGGAAAATGAAAAACCTTATTTGCTTATCCCGATTGGTTACCCGGCTAAAGAATGCTGGGTGCCTGATTTAAAAAGAAAAGCAATAGATAAAGTGGCCAAATGGTATTAAAATCACCAGCTTGAATACCATTTGAAATTATTCAGATTATCTAAAGGTGAATGCTTACAGCTATATTGCTACCGTCGTTCTCACCAACCTTCCTTCTGTATTAAAGAAGAGAAACTTATTCTCTACATTGTTTTTCGACACCTTTATCCGGTACTGTATCACATAGCCCGGCAGGTACAACATTTTTACATCAAGCACCTGCATACCGGCATACTTACTTTTTGTAAACCCGTCTTTTACATCGGTTATCAGTTTATCGTAGGTCCAGTCTTTCAGGGTTCTTTTCCAAATTCCTTTGTTATTATACTCGGCATTCATTTTATTACTATCCTGCTCAAACCGCACATTTACATTTACTACATCGTTTTCCCATTGCACATTTTTTGCATCAGGATATTGCTTGAAAAAATTTTCTTTGGCCTGTTCAGGAATAGAAGTTATCTGAGAATGTACTTGTGATGAACTTGTCAAAAAAGCAACCAGTATAATGTATAGACGAATCGGTTTCATATTAAGTGGTTTTTAAATGAATATGATTTACTCGAAAAATAATGCCAAAGTTCTATAATAAGATGCTATTAATTTTTACCCGATACAACAATCACTATCTCTCCTTTCACTGTTTTTTTACTGAAATAAACAGCTACTTCCCGCAGCGTACCTTGTTTATTTTCTTCAAACATTTTTGTGAGTTCCCTGCTTACACTGCACTGCCTGTCCGCCCCAAAATAGGTAATAAACTCTTCCAAAGTTTTTACCAACCGCAAAGGTGACTCATAAAAAATTAACGTCCTCTCTTCTTCTGTTAATTGTTTCAATAAAGTTTGCCGTCCCTTTTTTAATGGCAGAAACCCTTCGAAGCAAAACCGGTTGGTGGGTATGCCGCTGTTAACCAATGCCGGAACAAATGCCGTGGCGCCGGGTAAGCATTCCACCTTCACTCCTACTTTTATACACTCCCGTACCAATAAAAAAGCCGGGTCTGATATGCCAGGTGTACCTGCATCGGTAACAACAGCCATCTTCTTTCCTTCCAGTAACTGGCTTACCAAATGCTGCAGCACTTTATGCTCATTATGCTGGTGATAAGGAGAAAGCTGTTTGGTGATTTGATAGTGATTGAGCAAATGAGAAGTCGTCCGGGTGTCTTCTGCTAAAATCAGGTCAACTTCTTTTAATACTTCAATAGCCCGGAGAGTGATGTCTTTAAGATTGCCGATAGGTGTGGGAACAAGGTAGAGCATAGCTGCGAAGTATGATGTTAGAAGTACGAAGTACGAAAAACTTTCAAAGCACCCAGCGTACTTTGTACTTCCCACTTCGTACTTATTAATTTACAGATACCTCGAAGTATTCCATCACCGGGTTTGCCAGCAATTTCTTACTCGCCTCTTCTGCAATTTGTTTTGCTTTATCAGGAGAATCTGCATTTACTTGTAAGGTGATATTCTTTCCTATTCGTACATCTTCGACGCCGCTAAGTCCCAGGTTTTCTAATCCACCCATCACGGCTTTGCCCTGCGGATCTAATAATTCTTTCAGGGGCATTACTTTTATCTGAACGGTATAGGTCATGCTGTTTTGTTTTTGAAGAGCAAAGATATAAGAACGTAAGCAAGTACTATTAATGGCGCCGCTAACCATTTTAAAATTAATACAGCCGCAATAGCAACAGCAACCAATAAGTATTTAGGTAAGTTATTTTTTATACTAAAATCTTTGAACTTCAACGCCATTAATGGTAAGGTTGAAACCATCAGCCAGGATAGAACAGCCACCAATGCATAAAGCACCCATTTATTCAGCAATAAGTTCTGTATCCATGCTTCATTTACATTCCAGTAAATCAACGGTAAAGAGGCCACAAAAATTCCAACTGCCGGTACGGGCATTCCTTTAAAGGAGAACGACTGTTCAGTATCCAGATTAAATCTTGCCAATCGCCATGCCGCAGCACAAGGCAACACAAAAGCCGGCAATAACCAAAGTAAAGAAACATCAAGCCCACCTTCCTGCTGTGCAAAACTTAACCGTAGAAATTGGTAGATGATCATGCCCGGTGCTACTCCGAAACTTACCAGGTCGGCTAATGAGTCTAATTGTTTACCCATTTCTGAACTGGCTTTAAAAAGACGGGCCACAAATCCATCTAAGAAATCAACTACGGCTGCCAATCCAATAAATAACGAAGCCATCCATATTTTTTCAGGTATATAAAGTAGCTGAGTACCTTCGGCATCTACCGTAATCATGATGCCGTTTTGCAACGTAAAGACAATAGCCAAACAACCGAAAACGAGGTTCAGTAAAGTAAACAGATTTGGTATTTGCTTCATGGTTTAGTCAACAGTCAACAGTCCATTGTCCATAGCCGGTCGTTCACTGTTTAATATTTTATTGGTTTAATGTATTTATTAACGCTTGAACCATCCTAACTAAGATTTCAATCTGATTATATAGATTGGTAAATTTTTCTTCGGTCAGGTAAGCCCTTCTTTTGGCCAAATATAAGCAACCTACAACTTCAAGTGCAGAACGGTTAGCAATTACCAAAAACCTTCTGAATTCTGCATTTGTTAATCCAGTAGAACCTTCAACAATGTTCAACGAAACAGAATTAGCGGCTCTTCGAATCTGACTTGATAAAGAATATAACTCATGCTTAGGGAAAGAATGAGCAAGTAAATCTGTCTCATCTGTTAGCTCAAGCGATAGTTGCCATACTTTCAAATTCTCAAACTTAAATGCCATACAACGCTTTATTACTATCCAAATTTAGGGTTCGACTATGGACTGTTGACCGTCGTCTATGGACTTATCTTTTCATCAGCACCTCGATGTCTTCTACAGTAATGGGGATATTTTTCATCAAGTCTTTGTTACCATTTTTTGTAATCCAAAAATTATTTTCAATTCGTACTCCCATCATTTCTTCTTCTATATAAATGCCCGGCTCCACAGTAAAAACCATTCCGGCCTTTATAGGTTCTGTTCTTGTACCCAGGTCATGCACATCAACACCAAGGTGGTGAGAAATGCCATGATATAAATATTTGCGATAAGCTCTGTTCTCAGGGTCTTCGTTCTTTACATCACTTTTTCTTATCAGGCCAATCTTTAAAAATTGCTGAGTTGCTTCTTCACCAACTTTATCTGTGTAGTCAACAATGCTGATGCCGGGCTTTAAAATGCTTTTTGCATAATCATGTAAATGCAGACAGGCATTGTAAACTGTCTTTTGGCGACGGCCAAATTTTCCATTTACCGGAACTGTTCGTGTAAGGTCGGCGCAATAGCCGCCATACTCAGCACCAAAATCCATTAAAATAAGTTCGCCGTCCTTGCATTCTGCATTGTTGCTTACATAGTGCAATGTTCTGGCTCTGTCGCCACCGGCAATAATGCTGCCGTAAGCAGGGCCAGTAGCTCTTTGACTAAGAAATGAATGAAATATTTCTGCTTCTATTTCATACTCCATTACACCCGGCTTAATGAATTGCAGCAGGCGACGAAATGTATTATCAGTTATATCAATTGCTTTTTGTAACACTTCTACTTCTAATGCCGTCTTTATACCCCGCTGCTCCTTCATTATTTTTGATGCCCGTAAATAACTATGCAGGGGATAGCGGCTTTTCATTTCATCTATAAAACGATACTCTCTTGTTCTCAACAGGTTTGCTTTGCGGTCATTTTCATTACTGTCGAGATAAATATTATCAGCCAAATGAATCCAGGGTTGTAATAAAGCATCCAAACTGTCTAACCAAAGAATAGTTTTGATACCACTTATTTCCTGAGCTTCGATTACCCGCAATCTTTTTCCATCCCACTTCTCTTTTATTTCAATGGGGCGAACTAATACCAATACTTCCCTGTATTTCGGATCCGGATTATCGGGAAAAAGAATAACCAGGCTGTCTTCCTGAGTTACCCCGCTTAGCCAAAACAAATCGCTGTTCTGTTTAAAATGATAAATAGCATCGCCATTAGAGGATACTTCATCATTACTTACAAAAATAGCAATGGAGTTTTTTTGCATCTGTGCAACAAACCGTCTCCGGTTTTCGATGAAGATGTCTTTGTTGAGGGGTAAATATTTCATAAGTCTTAGGTTTGGTTGATTAAAGAAAAGAAATTAGAATATACCTCTAAAGATAATGAGCAAACTTATCAGCCAAATATCTTTCATCACAAAACTGGAAAAGAGAGTATGAATTAAACGATTTTCAATGTTTTACCGGTATTTCCAGATTTATTTCAAATGATAAACGACAAACTGAATGAACAGTAAAATCATTAAATAATTTTTAGCTTCTCTTTAATGTGTATTACTAACACTTGTTTGTGTTGAATTGGGTTTGATACTTACCTTTGTGCCTTCAACAAATTACGATTGCCAATATGTCTGTTCCTACTATCACCATCCCCGTGAAGAACTTGCTAAAACTAGGATTAAAAAATACTGACTCCATTCATTATCAATCATCCCCGGAAGAATTAGTACAGGACTCCATCCGCATTGGCGAGGGGGTGTTAAATGATACCGGCGCACTGGTAATACGCACCGGAGAGTTTACCGGCCGTTCCCCGAAGGATAAATTCACCGTAAAAGATGAAACCACTGCCGATTCTGTACACTGGAATGATTTCAATATTCCGATTGAACCAAAGTATTTTGATATCGTTTTCAAAAAAATAACCGACTATTTGGCTACTATTCCAGAAATATGGGTTCGGGATTGTTATGCCTGTGCCGATCCCCGCTACCGCCTCAACATTCGGGTAGTAAATGAAAAGCCGTGGAATAATTTGTTTGCCTACAATATGTTCCTCCGGCCCACAGAAGAAGAACTCGAAAATTTTGAACCCGACTGGCAAATTCTAAGTGCCCCCGGTTTGAAGCTTGACCCAAAAGAATGTGGCACCCGCCAGCATAATGGAGCCATTGTTTCTTTCAAACACAAAATGATTTTGATTGCCGGCACTGGCTACACCGGAGAAACCAAGAAAGGCATCTTCACAATTCTCAACTACATTTTGCCACACGAAAAAAATGTGCTGAGTATGCACTGTAGTGCCAATATGGGTGATGATGGTGATACTGCTATCTTTTTTGGACTAAGTGGAACAGGCAAAACAACATTGAGTGCTGACCCCAATCGTAAGCTAATTGGCGATGATGAACATGCATGGACTTCTGACAACATCTTCAATTTTGAAGGCGGTTGTTATGCAAAAACAATTAACCTGACGGAAGAAAAAGAGCCGGAAATATTTCATGCCATCCGTCCCGGCGCATTGGTAGAGAATGTTACTTTTCATCCCGGTACAAACAAGATAAATTTTGATGATAGTTCTATTACTGAAAACACAAGGGTTTCTTATCCTTTACATTTTATCAGCAATGCACTTGAGCCATCAATAGGAGGCTTACCAAAAAATATTTTCTTCCTTACTTGTGACGCCTTTGGGGTATTACCTCCTATTTCCCGGCTAACACCCGGACAAGCCATGTACCAGTTCATTTCTGGTTACACGGCAAAGGTTGCCGGTACAGAATTAGGTGTAACAGAGCCTAAGCCAACTTTTAGTGCTTGTTTTGGTGCACCGTTTCTTCCATTGCATCCCGGCAAGTATGCACAGATGCTGGGAGAAAAAATGCAGGAACATAAAGTAAATGTGTGGATGATAAATACAGGATGGACTGGCGGCCCCTATGGAACAGGTAGCCGGATGAAGCTGAAATATACAAGAGCTATGATTACTGCGGCTCTTGATGGAAAGTTGAACGATGTCGAATTCGTAACAGACCCCACCTTTGGTGTAGCAATTCCTACTGTATGCCCGGATGTGCCAGCAGAAGTGCTAAACCCTGTTAACACCTGGTCAGACAAAACAGCTTTTACACAAAAAGCAAAATACCTGGCTGGTTTGTTTGTAAAGAATTTTGAAAAATACGCCGATGGGGTATCTGCCGAGATACTTGCTGCCGCACCAAAGGCATAAGATATAAACCCTGGACGGTTTTGTGATAGCCCCATTTCATTATAGATGAGATGGGGTTTTTCATTTATTTAACGGCTTCTTATGCAGCGAATAAAATTTTTACTACGACTTTACGTTGACTTTACTACAATGAAACATTTCTTGAACTATTTTCCTATTTGTATGCTGCTTTTTCCTGTAGCACTTTGCGCCCAAAAAAGCGATGAAGAAGTGCTGGAATGGAATGCTGCCCGTAAACTAAGTTGGGCAGACTACAAAGCAACCCCCAACCCTGAAAGTGATGCAGCCGCATCTACAACCACCTATCTTGGTATAAATTATAACATCACCAGCAGCAGCTTCAGTTATAAAATATATTCCCGGTTCTCAAAAACCAGGAGTTGGGGCTTACATAAAACATCTTATATTCTGAGCCATGAACAGGGCCATTTTGATATTGCAGAAATCTTTGCCCGCAAGCTGCATAAAAAAATGAGTGAGTACAGGTTTAACAGGAAAACCTATGAAAAAGATTTGAAGAAAATTTATGAGGAGGTGACCGGGGAAAAAGAAGATACCCAAAATAAATACGATAAAGAAACCAATCACAGTATCAAGAAACAAGAACAGGCTGCATGGTTAAAGAAAATATCGGCAATGCTGCA
>JAYVKT010000265.1:0-2053 GCA_043768195.1 Chitinophagaceae bacterium
ATCAAAAAAGCAGGACCTACAAATTGTTCAATTGCGAACAGTACCCTTAAGAGTGATTATACTTTGCGCCGTTGGTGTTTAACAATCAAACTCCTCCTCCTTTAGAGTTCTACACCAACAACCTGAACTACCGACTTTGAAAATATAATAGGAAACTTGTAATATGCTCATCCGTGTTACTACAGTACAAGAGTGATTATACTTTCCTTTCACCGAAAGAAAAGTATAACAGTCCGCCGCGGCGAACGCAACAAAAGCTGATAGTCCAAAAGACTCATTCGGAGTAGTACTATATCTGGCTAAATAATTTTATTCCTTCTTCACAAAAACCATATAGGCTTCTTTGCTATAAAAGACATTGATTTTTAAAAGACTGTCAGACAATTCAACAATAGCAAAATTATCATCGGGCCGCCCTGAATTTTTCAGAACCAGATTTTTTTTATCCGCTGATAATTCATACAGCTGTTCTGCTATAAAATCTTGCGGGTTTCTGGCTTTGGGATTGCTTACTTTAAAAACATTTTTACCCGTAAAAGTAAAAGTCCATCCTTTTTGTTGCTGATGCAGGTTGTTAATCAACGAGTCTGCAAGATTTACTGGTTCGCCACTATACATTTCCATTCTTTCGTATTCCCATTTTCCAACAATAGCATTTTGCTTTTCTTTTGGCTTACAGGCAGCAGCAATGAATAAAAGACAGATAAGGTATTTCATTTTTTTTTATTTTTAAGTAATCAAACGATAGTAAAGTGCTTTCCAATAATATTTTACAACGTATCAGGTTTAAGTCTCCTGACTAACGGCTCCCTACTCCTGACTCTTGCCTATCTCCCCCTCTTCCCCAATAAAAACTTCTCCCTAATCACATCCTGCACATTCACTCCACTTATTTTACTTTCCAGCCAGGAAATAATATCGAGGTAAACAAAAGCCCGGCTCTCCAGTGCATTGCCTTCATACTTTTTTAATTTGGTCAATAGTTTTCAAACTCCGGCTTTAGTGCCTGTGCCCCTACTCTAAGAACGACCAGTTGTTTGGATATTTGATTAAAATAGTAAAGTCTGAGCAATTGGAATTTCTCACACAAGAGGATCTTGCTGACTAAGGCAATGAAAACTCCCCAGCCCCCAGATAATATCAGTAGAATCTATTCCTACCACTTCTCTTTCGGGAAAACAGGTTTGAATTATCTGCATCGCTTTTTCATCTCTTTCAGAACGAAAACTGGGAACAATAACTGATTTATTGGCGATGTAAAAATTTGCATAAGAACAAGGCAGCCGCTGGTCTTCATAAATTAATTCTTCGGGCATTGGCAATTCTACAATATTCAATTGCTTGCCATTTATCAAACGCATTTCCTTTAATTGCTTCAAATTATGCTGAAGCAATCCATAATTCTCATCGTTCTTGTTTTCTTCGATAACAGTAATAACGGTGTCTTCATTTACAAACCGGACTGTATCATCAATATGCCCGTCTGTATCATCTCCGACTATCCCTTCATCCACCCACAACACTTGCTCCATACCATAATAGTTACAAAGGAATTCCTCGATCTGCTGCTGGTTCAAGTGAGGATTACGATTCGGATTTAGCAAGCAAGCTGTAGATGTCATCACCGTTCCTTTTCCATTAAATTCTACTGAGCCGCCTTCCATTATTATTCCCGGATTGAAAACAGGAATATTAAAATGCTTACCAATTAATGTGGGAATCACATCATCCAGATCAAATGGCGGATATTTATTGCCCCATGCATTATATCCCCAGTCAACAATTACTTTCTTTTGTTCCGCAGCAGGATTTACTAAAAAAGCTGGACCATGATCCCGGCACCAGGCATCGTTAGTAGGATGAAAGAAAAATTCAACTTTTGTTAAATCAACATTTGCTTTTTCCAAATGAGCAATAGCAAAGCTCTTCATTGCTTCATCAATCACATTGATACAAACCAGTTCACCTTCCGTTAGTTCCTTTATAAACTTGCAGTACGAAGGATAAATTGTATGAATCTTTCCCGGCCACGATGCTTCCTTGTGCGGCCAGC
>JAYVKT010000266.1:0-4086 GCA_043768195.1 Chitinophagaceae bacterium
GTCTTTTCCGCTGCAATCTGCAACACATTGAATAAAGCATTCTCCTGTTGCAACTGGTAGTAATCTTTTATATAAGTATAATTAGTTGAAAGATAATAATGCCCCGTCAGCCTGAATTTAAAAGAAGGCAAAAAATAAGAAGCAAAAAGGTGGGTATTGTTTTCCTTCTTAAAATCTTTTACCGTCTTAAGAAAATAGAAGCTGCTGCGGCTGTCAAAAATAAATGATGGGGTGCGGCTGGTATTTTCAAAACCTAATTGTATATACCCAATCTTTTTTCCCAACAGGCGTTGCAGGCTTATATGCGCCAGGTAGTCACCTTTATTTAACCCGGTAAAAAATAACTTGCCATTGGCTTCAATATCCCACAGAAGGTTTCGGGTTTTATTCCGGTATTCTGCATGTCCTATTGTATTTACAAAGCTCTTTTTGCCGGACGCAAATTCACCAGCAATGCTTTGCAACTGCAAACCGAGTTTAATAAATTGCTGCAGGTTTTTTGCATCGGGAAACTGGTAGATAGAAAAATCATTGCTGATTATTTTCCATCTGTCCCTTACAATAAATGTGTCAATTGGTTTACGCAGACTGGTATCATAATACGTTTGATAGTAAACCGAATCCCCCAGATAATCCTGGAAGATATATTTATGCTGATCTAATTGAAAAGTATGTTCAAAACGGAGGCGGGGGAAAAAAAGTGGTGTTACGGTAGAGTCGGTTACAATTGAATCTTTTTTTCCCAGGTCATACTGCTGCCTTAGCAATACAACAGACTGGCTGTATATGTTCCCGGTATTAATTTTTGTGGTAAAAAAATTAGAAGAAAATTGATCATCACCACCTAATTGGGTAGGAATGGTAAACCTGTCTTTATAAATACTGCTACGCAGATAATTAAACGTATCAACCATTCCGCCATTTTCACCAGACTGTATTTTATTGATAAGTATGGCAAAATAATTGTTGTACCGCCTGTTCACTGATTGAAAACGGGAACTGAGTAAATAATTATTGTGGTTGGTCTTCTGGCTTTTAAAAAAACCGGGAGAATTGATAAGCCGGTATTGAAGTGCTGCATTCCAATTTGGTTTTAGGTTCTGGGTATGCGTCAGTTCGATTATTTGTTCTACCCGGCTTCCTAACTGGTAGTTGAGTTCTGAATAAGGCCTTGTTGTATTAAAAAATTTCACTTTTTCTATTTTCCATTCATAAATATCAAAGGCATGAAGACCCGGATCGAAGCCTGCGGTAAACTTAGGCGAGAACAACAATGAACGGGAAGCATTTCCTGCATTACCTAAATAGATATGTGTGGCTGGTATGGGAAACCGCCGGGTAAAATCATCTATGGAGGAATCTAATTTATAATTACGGGTAGAATCAAGATACCGGAAACTAATAGTAACAGAATCTTCGTTCTTATCCCGTTGCTGAAGGCTATCGGTAGTGCCGCTGGTGCCCCCTTTCAAACTGCCGCCGATTTGGGAAACCCTGTCCTTAAATCTACCCAAACCTTCCTGCGAAAAAGAATTTGCAGATAAAAGAAATAATAAAACAAACAGCAGGTATGTGTACTTCTTAATCAGTTGAAAATTTTTATAGGTCTGCTTATAAAAAAACCTTTGCAAAATAACATAGCAAAGGTATAATTCAGCAGTAAAACTGTTAATTAAATAGCCGCCACCAGTTCTTTAAATATAGTAGCCAGCTTTGGCTCGGCCTGTTTGGCAGCAGCCAGCACCTCTTCATGTGTTATAGTATTGTGGTCATCCCGGATGCCAATATCAGTAACTACACTCATAGCAAACACTTCCATACCCATGTGATTGGCAACAATACACTCCTGCACCGTACTCATACCCACTACATCGGCACCAATGACTTTAATGAAATTATACTCTGCCTTTGTTTCAAACGTTGGGCCTGTTACTGCCACATACACCCCTTCTTTTACATCATAGTTATGTGCAACAGCAATGGCCTTCGCTTTTTCAATCAGGTGTTTTTTATATGGCTCAGTCATGTCAGGAAAACGGGAACCAAATTCAACAATGTTTTTTCCGATTAAAGGGTTAGGTGTAAAAAAACTGATGTGATCGTTGATGATCATAATATCCCCTACTTTATGATCGGGGTTTACAGTACCTGCCGCATTAGAAAGCAACAATGTTTCGACACCAAGTAATTTCATAACCCGGATAGGGAAAATAACATCCTGCGCATCATAACCTTCATAGTAGTGAAACCTGCCAGCCATGGCCACCACCGTTTTACCACTTAGTTTTCCAAAAATCAATTTTCCTTTGTGTCCTTCTACGGTTGATACAGGAAAATTAGGAATATCGCCATACGCTACTTCCTTTTCTATTTCAATTTCCTCTACAAAATTTCCCAGACCGCTGCCCAGCACTATGCCTACTGTTGGTGTCTGCTTATATTGCTTTTTTAGAAACTTTACGGTCTCATTGAATTGTTTTAAAGCCTTTTTTCCCATAAAAGTTAATTGAGCCTGCAAACGTACATAAAAATTTTATGCATTAATAATTATAGCGGTAAAAGTCACAAAGATCTTCGTCGCACAAAAGTTTTTGTAATACAGCATCTTTCAATACATCAATATAATCCATCCATTTGCCTTCTACTTTTATTTTCCGATATATTAACCGTATGCCCTGGCTGTAATCTACCCACCAGTTAATATGCCCGGTATAAAGTGGTTGAATTGGTTTGCCATCCGGTTTATGCCAGCCATAAATAGCAACCCGGTCACTCTTTGCATCTCTTAAAATTTTACCGCTGATAACGACATCTTTTTGAATACCGGCTATCAATCCCTTTCTCTCTTTTCGCTGTCCTTCGATAATTAAATGGTGTTGCCACATAGTAACTGTACTGTCACGAAAAGCATACATGGGTATTGGTTCCAATTTTACAGTGGCAGCTTTATAAATATCATCCACCATTTTCCTGGTTGGTAAAAAACAATGAAAGCTGTCGGCAATTTTCTGTGCAGCATTTGGTGTAATATTTATTCTTGCCCAATCATTATCGTTGCCCACACTTAAATAATCCGGCGATACATAATAAATGGCTTTGATTATTTTCCCGGTTGATGAATCAATCACTGAAACATTAACTGCTGTAAATTTTTTCAAAAAGCCGGGAACATTACCTGCCAATATTTCTTTTACAGCAAAAGAATCTCTTGCCGCCCATTTCATGGCAAATGCCTGGTGGTAAAATTCACTTCCGGTGATGGCATCAGTTGGTCTTGGTGCTACCTGAATTTGCCGAATCCGGCCGCAACCAGCAACTAAACCGAGCAGGGATATAAATAAAGTCCGGGTCATTTATTGAAATTACAAAACAGCAAGGTAAAACTATAAACCCTGAATTATAAACTACAAACAATTCATTTATCTTCGCTACAAATCTCTACTAATGAATCTTCATGAATACCAGGCCAAGGAATTATTAAAAAAATATAATGTTCCCGTACAGGAGGGCTTTGCCTGCACCACCGTGCAGGAAGCCGAAGATGCTTATCGCCAGATAAAGACACAAACCGGCAGCAAGTTTGCCATAGTAAAAGCACAGATACATGCCGGTGGCCGGGGCAAAGGCACGGTGAAAGAAAATGGCATTAACGGAGTAAAAGTTGCGAAGTCGCTGGAAGATGTACAGGAATTTGCAAGCAAACTATTAGGCGGTACATTAGTAACCATACAAACCGGCCCTGCCGGAAAAGTGGTGAACAAAATATTTTTAGCCGCAGATATGTATTACGACGGGCCAAGCGATAGAAAAGAATTTTATCTCTCTATTTTATTAGATCGTACCAAAGGTCAGAACGTTATTATGTACAGCACCGAAGGCGGAATGAATATAGAAGACGTGGCACATGATACCCCGGAGAAAATATTTAAAGAATGGGTTCACCCTTCCGGCGGCCTGCAAGGTTTCCAGGCAAGAAAAATTGCCTTTAATCTTGGATTGACAGGTGAGGCTTTTAAGAATTGTACAAAATTTGTTACCAATCTTTATAATGCTTACGTTGGATTGGATTGTTCAATGCTGGAAATT
>JAYVKT010000267.1:0-2377 GCA_043768195.1 Chitinophagaceae bacterium
TATTACAACAGCAATATGACTTCGAAGGGAGTTAAAGTAGTAATAGTAGGCGATGTAAAGCAGGAAGAAATATTACCAAAACTTACCTTCCTGAATAAACTGCCAAATAAAAAAATTGACCTGCCAAAAGTAAATGCCACCGCTTCCATGGTGGACAAAACAAAAGTTTATATGGTGGATATTCCCAAAGCTGCCCAATCACAATTTCGTGTAGGCTATGCTACCGGGCTAAAGTATGATGCCACCGGCGATTATTATAAAGCAAGGTTGATGAATTATAATTTAGGCAGCGATTTCAACAGCCGCCTCAACCTGAACCTGCGGGAAGACAAAGGCTGGACATACGGTGCCCGTAGTTCTTTTAGTGCTGATGAATACAGTGGTGATTTTGAATTTAGCTCCGGCATCCGTGCCGATGCTACGGATAGTGCTTTGGTAGAAGTAATGAAAGAATTGAAAAACTACCGGGAAAATGGCATTACCGAGGCAGAGTTAAAGTTTATGAAAAACTCATTAGGTCAGCGGGATGCATTAGCCTATGAAACAGGTTTGCAAAAAGCTGGTTTCATCGGCCGTATCCTTAATTATAATTTGCCTGCCAACTATGTGGATCAGCAAAATAAAATATTAGCCAATCTTACCAAACAACAGGTGGATGCAGTGGCAAAAAAAATGCTGAATCCTGAAAAGATGAATGTGTTGCTGGTAGGTGATAAAGCAAAAATTCTGGAAGGAGTGAAAAAGTTGGGTTATGAAATAATTGAACTGGATGCAGATGGAAAGAAGATAGAGAAGAAAGGATTTTAAAATCAGTGCTGTACAAATGCAAGGGCTTCGCAAGGAAGTAGCCACAGAGAGTCTCGTCCTTGCGAGGGTTGACAACCTAAGCCGCTACTTAATACTACTTTCAAACAACCCGAAGTAAACTCTTTCAAAAAAAGTTTGCTTCGGCCTTGCAGCCGTCTTTGCAATTGAAACGAAACATACGGCCTCGCAAAGACGACCATTCGGGAAAGCCCCGTTCCCTCTGGGAGTCTTCGTCCTTGCTAGGGTTGCCATGGTGAATCTTCATACATACTGAATTTTTGAAGCAACCCGAAGCAAACTAAGTAATAATAACCTATGAAGATGCAATATGAGTTTTTGAAAATGTGTATTTTAAAGTCAAAATGATATAGTAAAGAAAAAGCGGCCCTCCAATGAGAGCCGCTTTTGCATAACCGAAAACCAACCACCTTCTTTAATTATATCAGGCTTCTTTTACCGGTGCTGGTTTTAATTTACCTAACCATACTTTCTTTCCCTGTAGTCTTCTTACTAAGAACATAATACCTACAAATATGAAGAAGAACGGACCAAGGAAACCTAACAAGGCAATAAATTTAGAGCCGTAAAATTTTTCCATTGGCCTTTTCAACCGTTCGGCCATCAGGTACATACTTGGCACCATCACCAGCGTAAGGAAGAAAGAAAATATCAAACCAAAAATAATTGTCCAGCTCAATGGCCCCCAGAATACCACACTATCGCCACCGAAGAAAATATTAGGACGAAGGTGCTGGAACAAACCAACAAAATCTATATTAAATCCAATAGCCAGTGGTAACAAACCTAAAATGGTTGCTACGGCTGTTAATAGTACGGGTATAATCCTGATTTTACCAGCCTGTATCGTTGCTTCTCTTGTCCGCATTCCCCTGCCACGCAGCTCATCCGTAAATTCTATTATCAGGATACCGTTCTTAATTACGATACCCGCCAGCCCAACTATACCTACCAATAACATGATGGTGGCAATCGTCATTCCTGTAATGGCATAGCCCATCAGCACACCAATTACCGAGAAGAATATTTCCGTAATTACAATAAACGGTTTACTCATTGAATTGAACTGCAGCACTAATATTAAAAAGATAAGACCAATAGCAATCATAAAGGCTGTTCCCAGGAACGACTGTGTTTCTTTTTCCTGTTCGCTTTGTCCGCTTAGTTTAATGGTAACATCAGGCGGCACACTTGATATGTTTTTAAAGTCGTCAATCTTTGTTTGCAGCTCAGTATTAATAGGCCCTACTAATGTGGGGTCGGTTACATTGCTCTGCAACTGTATAGTACGTTTTACATTCTTTCTTTTTACACCGCCTGTGGTATTTGTATAATCAATAGTGGCCACAGCACTTAGTGGAATAGATTTTACCTGCATCGTATTCATATCCATGAAAGTGATACGCATATTTATCAGGTCGGTAATATTCTTGCGCATCAGATCACTGTAACGCAGCTGAATTTTATATTCATCTTCGCCATCTTTTATCTTGCTCACTTCTTTTCCAAACACAGCGGTACGTAGTTCCATACCTACCTGCCCGGTGCTGAG
>JAYVKT010000268.1:0-2343 GCA_043768195.1 Chitinophagaceae bacterium
CCGATAATGATTGGGAAGTGGTGCAGCTAAAGAAGGCCATGATAGAGTCTTCTAAAAAGGTAGTTTGCCTGAGCATTGCAGAAAAAGTAAATTCTGTGCAGCCAATTAAAGTGTGTGGGCTTGATGAAATTGATATGCTGATAACAGAATTGCCGGCAGACGACCCGGTATTAAAGCCTTACCTGGATGCCGGAATAAAGGTGGTTTAACAAATGTTGGAATTGCTTATTAATTAATATATCTAAAAAAAACAGCTATGAGAAAAATTCTCCAATTGTTCCTGTCGCTATCGTTGATGCTGATCTTACTGCCACCTGCTGTGCAGGCACAGGAAAGAACCATTACCGGTACGATTTTATCAGAGGACAATAAAACACCGCTCAGTGGTGTAACAGTCAGGGTAAAAGGTACCCGGCGTATCGTTCAAACCGATGCGAACGGAAAATTCACACTTAAGGTAAATGCAGGCGAAACACTTCAGGTTTCTTATGTAGGCTACCAAACCGAGGATGTAAAGCCCGGCGATGGCAGCACCATCGGTGTGAGTTTAAAAACTGCCGATAACATGATGGGTGAGGTAGTGGTTACGGCGATGGATATTAAAAGAAACCCAAGAGAGCTTGGCTACTCTGTACAAAAAGTAGGCGGTGCCGAAATACAAGAAACGCAACGGGAGAATTTCCTAAATAGTTTGCAGGGACGGGTTGCAGGTCTCACATTAGACCAAACATCAGGTGTTGCCGGTGCCTCTTCTGCCATCACCCTTCGTGGTTTCAACTCACTCTCTTTGAGTAATCAGCCACTCTACATTGTGGATGGTGTAGTAATGGATAATCAAACGCTGAATGAAACATCTGGCGGAGGTAGTGGTTTGGGTCTTGCATCAGACAGACCTAACAGAAATAATGATTATCAAAACAGGATAGCAGATATAAACCCTAACGATATTGAAACGGTAACGGTGCTGAAAGGCCCTGAAGCAACAGCTCTATACGGAAGCCAGGCAAGCTCTGGTGCTATCGTAATTACTACCCGTAAAGCAAAATCAAACAAACTGGCCATACAGTATGATAACAGTTTCAGAGTTCAGCAAGTTACCCGCTGGCCAGAAACTTATGATGAATATACCAATGGTACTAACGGAGTAGCCAGTAATTTATTCCGCTACTTCGGCCCTGCTTATGCACCCGGCACGCAGCTTTTTGACAATAAAGACAAATTTTTCAGAACCGGAACATCGCAAACACATAACCTCGGTCTTGATTTTGGTGTAAAAAATTCAGTGTTCCGTGTTTCCGGAGCTTATTTTACACAAAAAGGAGTTGTTCCGAATAACGATTTCAAACGGGTTAATTTTCGTATTTCAAATACAACCAAACTTTTTAAAGGCAAGCTGGAGCTGATACCTTCTTTTGCTTATATCAAATCAGACAACAATAAAGTATTAAGAAGTGCAGGCGGGTTCCTTCTTTCTTTGCTGGTGTGGCCAACCACAAATGACATCAGTAATTTTGAAAGTACTACCGGCGATAAGCTGG
The DNA here is from genome assembly GCA_043768195.1 of Chitinophagaceae bacterium. GTDB lineage: Bacteria > Bacteroidota > Bacteroidia > Chitinophagales > Chitinophagaceae > JJ008. Next base: position 1,539 of record JAYVKT010000268.1, read on the forward strand.
ATCTTTTTTCCAGCACTTCTACAAACGGCGAATACGATAACCCACTTTTCAACGTAGCTAAAAACAGAAGCAAAGATGAGAATAGCCGTAAAACGGCTTCTTTGGGAATTAATATCAACCCTTACAAATGGCTGAGCATTGCCGGTCGTTTTGGGTATGACACATATGATCAGAACGGATTTACGTTTCTTCATCCGCAATCTTTTTATGTATCTGCGGGTAATGGAGGAACATTGGATAATTACTGGAGAAAATATACCGGCTATAATCACACCATTACAGCAACTGCCAAAGGTAAACTGGGTAAGAATTTTAACCTGCGCCTGATGGGTGGAACCATGTGGCAGGATTATAGAACAGAAATGTATGCCATTACAGGAAACAACATCGTTGACTCTGTAGGCGGCCTGCTTAATCTGGCCGGTAATGGCAAAATGTATAAGAACGGTTCTATAGTTACTGATAACGATTTGAAGGAAATACTAAAAGGCCTGTCCACTTCCGGCAGTTATGGAAGTGCTTATGATAGCAGTGCTACAAGAACTAATACCAGAATCAGGTTGCTTAGAAACAACAAAGGTTTTTATAATTATCAATTGCTTCGCCAGTTCGCTGTATTTGGCGAGTTTGCAATCAATTATAAAAACATCGTCTTCATGAATTACACTCACCGGTTTGAACAGGCTTCTACCCTTCCAACAAAAAACAGAAAGTATGATTATCCCGGTGGTAGCCTGAGTGTTATTATGAGCGACATTTTCCCTTCTATGAAAAAAGGGAATGTTGTAAGTTTTTGGAAAATCAG
>JAYVKT010000269.1:0-2105 GCA_043768195.1 Chitinophagaceae bacterium
CGTGGGTAAGTGCTTCTACAAAATAAGAACCGGCTAATGGATCGGCTGTATCCGGCGCACCACTTTCAAATGCAATGATCTGTTGGGTGCGTAAGGCAATCCTGGCGGCTTCTTCAGTAGGTAAGCTCAATGCTTCATCGTACCCATTGGTGTGTAAGGATTGTGTTCCGCCAAGTACGGCTGCTAATGTTTGCACTGTTACCCTCGAAATATTATTTAATGGTTGCTGTGCTGTCAAGGTACTGCCGCCGGTTTGTGTGTGAAAGCGCAGCATCATTGCCTTGGGATCTGTTGCGCCGAGGTCTTTCATAATTTTTGCCCACATCTTTCTTGCCGCCCTGAATTTGGCTACTTCTTCAAACAAATTATTATGTGCATTAAAAAAGAAAGAGAGCCGTTTGCCAAACACATTTATATCCATTCCTTTTTTTAATGCCGCTTCCACATAGGCTTTTCCATTACTAAGTGTAAAAGCAATTTCCTGTACAGCAGTACTCCCTGCTTCCCGTATATGATAACCGGAAATGGAAATAGTATTCCACTTGGGCACTTCCTGGCCGCACCACTCAAAAATATCAGTGATGATACGCATCGAGGGTTTGGGCGGATAGATATAAGTACCCCTGGCTGCATATTCTTTTAAAATATCATTCTGTATGGTTCCGGTAATTTTTTTAAGATCGGCACCTTGTTGTTTGGCAAGGGCAGTGTAAAAGGCCAGAAGAATAAAACCCGTGGCATTAATCGTCATGGAAGTACTTACTTCTTCCATTTTAATGCCATCGAAAAGCGTTTGCATGTCTTCAATCGAATCAATTGCTACACCTACTTTTCCTACCTCGCCTTCTGCTAATGGATGGTCGCTATCATAACCGATTTGTGTGGGCAGGTCAAAAGCTACACTTAATCCGCTTACACCTTGTGATAATAAATAATGATACCGCTTATTACTTTCTTCAGCAGTTGAAAACCCCGCATATTGGCGCATGGTCCACAGCTTGCCCCGGTACATATCAGGCTGCACACCTCTTGTAAATGGAAACTCACCTGGTTGCTGATTGTTGTTTTCTGGTAAATCAGCAGCCGTGTAAACTGGCTTTATCTCTATTCCTGAGTCAGTATTTTTTTTTGAATTACTCACTTCATCAATTTTTTTGCTTCAAAGTTCAATGCCTGTGCCACCAGTTCATGTAATGCACCGTTTGGTTGTGACATTATCACTTCAAGAATTTTTTTATTCAAATCTGCTGCTGAGGCGGTAGGTGGCAATGTTCCTGCTACCTGGTGCACCACCATAATATTTTGCTCTTTTAAATTTCGTACAGCATCCCAGCCAACGGCACTTATGTATAATTGCTGTGTGCTGTTGTATTCAAATTCCTGTTTAATATTTTCTGTGAGAATAATTTTCATTTCGTAGGCCGAAATGCCGGGTTGGTTCAGGCGGCTGATAAGGTTCGGCAAGGCAATTCGTTCTGTTAAAAGCACCAGTCGTTCATAAGCTTGTAATTGCAGTGGGATGCTTTCAAATTTTGCACCTGCCGGTTGCGGGGTTTGTTGTGGTTTGCGAAAAAGGGCATAGACCGACACAATAATGGCAATGGCAGATAGTACAAGACTGATAGTGGTTAAATCCATGGATTGTAATTTAGCAGAATGAAGCAAAAATAGGCTGAATGAGGAAAGTTTAATGCGTAAAGTTGCCGGGCAGTTCTTTGGTAAAATTTCCCTTACCCGAAAGTCAACTATTCGTTTGCAGTAGAAAGAATAATTATTTTTGCTGTATGGAAACATCAATTATATCGCCGGTTACATTAACTGCGGGAGCTATCGTAGAAATAAGAAAGCTGATGGCTGCTGATGGGTTTGATACTAATCAGAAGCTAAGAGTAGGGGTGAAGGGTGGTGGCTGCTCCGGCATGACCTATGTGTTAGGCTTCGATCTAAAAGAAGAAGCTGACCGGGAATTTGAAATTGACGGTATTGCCTGCATTATGAACAAAGCCCATGAAATGTATTTATTTGGTATGCAGGTAGATTGGCAGGATGGATTGAATAACCGTGGCTTTACTTTCACCAACCCCAATGCAAGTACTACCTGTGGT
>JAYVKT010000270.1:0-3540 GCA_043768195.1 Chitinophagaceae bacterium
ACAGCAAAAATAGAAAGCATGGCACCCATGGCAGGCCGTTCGTCTTTACTGCTCCGGATTAACAAAACAGTATAAAATGTAAGGACAGGGATGCAGGCAAAAATGAAGGCATCTGTAGAATTGGAATCAAAAATATATCCTTCCGTTCCTTTCATAAACCATCCAATAATTCCAAAAATGATAGAAGGAACTATTACTAATGCCAATATTTTCCATAGCGGCATATCGCCGGGTTGCAATGGTTTTCTTACATCATACTCTTTGTAGTGCCTGGTGCCGGTAATAAAAGTAATAACACCGATAAACATTCCAACACCGGCGGCTGCAAATGCTGCTCCCCATCCTATAGTGGTATAAAGAGCTGCGCCAAAGAAATTACAAACAAAGGCACCGATATTAATACCCATGTAAAAAATATTATAGCCTTCATCTTTCTGGTGCATATGCTGCGGAGTAGAATATACATTGCCCAGCAGTGTAGAAATATTTGGTTTGAAAAACCCATTGCCCACAATTACTAATGCCATGGAAACATAAAGCATTGTTTCGTTGTGGATACCCATAGTGCAGTATCCAACACCCATTAATAAACCGCCCATGATAATGGAACGGCGATAACCTAAATAACGGTCAGCAATCAGCCCACCAAGAAAGGGAGTGAAAAATACCAGGGCGATAAAAGTGCCATATAAACTGGCAGAATCTTTTTCATCCATATTAAAACCATCTACCGAATCTTTTAGGTACAGCGTAAAAATGCCAATCATCAGATAATAACCAAATCGTTCCCACATTTCAGAAAAGAAAAGAAAAGGCAAAGCTTTTGGATGTTTCTTCCACATAATCAGAGTGTTTAAGCTATTAAGATAGGAAAATTGGGAATAGGGGAAATAAAAAACCCCGTCTCGTTTAAAATGAGACGGGGTTTTTATAAACGGTTAATTTTATTATACTGCTGAGCCTGTTTTGTCTTTTACAATCTTGTCCAATGATTTTACACGGGAAAAAATCAACAATCCACCTAATATTGCCGCTACGGCAATAATGCCGAAAAATATTCTTTTGTCATGCATACTATCCCAGGAACTGGCCATTACACCGGCAACCTTTCCGCCGAGTGAGGTGGAAATAAACCATCCTCCCATCATCAAAGCTGTTAACCGTTGCGGAGCAAGTTTAGATACAAAAGATAAACCAATAGGGCTTAAGCAGATTTCACTAACCGTGAAAATGCCATAGGTAAGGAATAGCCACATGGAACTGGTCTTATGTGTGTAGATACTTGGTACCGACATTACTGCGAATACCATTACTAATGCACTCAAGCCTGCAATGATAAGGGCCCAGGCAAATTTACTGGCGGTGCTTATTGGCTTCTTACGTTTGACTCTCCATGCAAAAAATAAAATAAGCAGCGGAGTAAACGCAACTATAAAAAATGGGTTGATGGATTGAAATAGTTCTGTGTTGCCCACTTTGGCTATACCGCCGGGAGGCCATTTGTCCTTAGGCATGTTGGCAAAATAAGGATCAGGCCCCATTGTTTTTATGGCATGGCCGGAGTCATCAGTTACTACCCGCATATAGCTATCCAAACTATCGGTTTGTTGGGATTTGGTTTCCAGGTTTTGCAAAGTGTACACCGCATCAGCAGGGCCTTCCATAAATTGTGGAATGGAACGGTCTGTATGTGACTCTGCCCAAATAGTTAAACCGGTTGAGTTTTGGTTATAAATAGTCCAGAATATTATGGAAACGGCGAATATAAATAGCAATGCACCGATACCTTTTTTGTCTTCCCCTTTTTCTTTTCTCCAGAGGGTGATATAGAAAAAAATAACCGGGATACAGGCCAATATAAAAGCATCAGACGAATCGCTGCCGAAAATGTTGCCTGGTATTATCCATCCGAGTGCTGCAAATACAATCATTGGTGCAAATACAGAACCTAATATTTTTGATGTGGGCATATCCTCAGGTTTCATCGGCCGTTTTACATCATATTCTTTTATATGCTTTAGATTTATCGCCAGTGCGATCAGGCCGATTATTAATCCAATACCTGCTGCCGAAAATGCAGCCTGCCATCCAATCTGGTTACGAAGAATGGCCGCTATGAAATTGCAGAAGAAGGCACCAATATTAATACCCATATAAAAGATATTATACGCATTATCCTTTAATGGTCTTAGATCTTCCCTGTTATACATGTTACCTAATAGGGTAGAAATATTAGGTTTGAAAAAACCATTTCCAATAATGATCAAACCCATAGCGATATATGTTGTGTATTCGCCAGGCAGGGCAATAGTAAGGTAGCCCGCAGCCATTAATGCACCGCCTATGAAAATGGATTTAATGTAGCCGAGATACCTGTCGGCCAATAAACCACCAATGAAGGGAGTTAAATATACCAGTGCAATAAAAGTTCCTACAACATCTGCACCCATGGCGTTGGGTAAGCCCTTGCCTGTGCTTTTTGTCAGAAACAGAAACAAGATCCCCACCATCAGGTAGTAACCAAACCGTTCCCACATTTCTGTAAAAAATAATACATATAGCCCTTTGGGGTGCTTGCCGAGTTGTGCTGGTTGCGTCATACAATTTTTTTTGGTTGATAAATCAGAGTCTTGCGAGGTAAAGCCGAAGCAAACCTCATTTATTAGCAGCAACCAAAATACAGAAATTTAGTCACCAAAAAATTTTTCCACTAATCTTTAACGGATGTGGCCGATATTCGCAACACACCAGAATCCAACCCAAACCAACTATGCACATTCTGTTATTAGGCTCTGGCGGCAGGGAACATGCCCTTGCCTGGAAACTTTCTCAAAGCCCACTTTGCGAAAGCCTCTTTATTGCCCCGGGAAATCCCGGCACAGCAAAGTGTGGCACTAACTTAAATTTCGGCTTCACAGATTTTGAAGCTCTTAAAAAAGCCTGCATTGATAAAAAAATTGATCTCGTTATCGTTGGTCCCGAAGAGCCATTGGTAAAAGGGGTTACCGATTTTATTATCAACGACCCGGCCTTAAAAAGTATTGATGTAATTGGCCCGGATAGAAAAGGGGCACAATTGGAAGGAAGTAAAGCATTTGCCAAAGCATTTATGATGCGGCATAATATTCCTACAGCGGCATACAAAGAATTTACTGTAGAGAATTATAAAGAAGGCGTCAGCTACCTGAAAAACCATGAACTGCCAATTGTAATGAAAGCAGATGGTTTAGCAGCCGGAAAAGGAGTAGTGATTTGTGAAAACCATATAGAAGCCATTGCGGAATTTGAATTGATGATTCAACGGGCAAAATTTGGTGATGCCGGTAAAAGAGTAGTGATAGAACAATTTTTACAGGGTATTGAAATGTCGGTGTTTGTATTAACCGATGGCAAAAATTATGTGATACTGCCCGAAGCAAAAGATTATAAAAGAATAGGTGAAGGAGATACCGGGCCTAACACCGGCGGCATGGGCGCCATCAGCCCTGTGCCATTTGCTAATGCTGCCTTAATGAAGAAAATTGAAGAAAGAGTAATTAA
>JAYVKT010000271.1:0-2681 GCA_043768195.1 Chitinophagaceae bacterium
AGATATTCCCCCAACAGATCAGCGGAATGATAAAACCTTCGATCAAAGGGACTATGATGATGTTGATAATATTAATCATAATCGCCGGGACAATGATGAACGCTACGGTAAGAACGACGACCGCTATGGCAACAGCCGTTTTGCTAACGAACGCAGAATGAAAATGCAGATTGCCCAGATTAACCGGGAGTTTGATTACAAAACCGACCGGGTAAGAAACAGTTTTTATCTGAGTCGCTGGGAGAAACAAAGACAATTGCGTTTCCTGGAAGAGCAACGTCAGCGGGAAATCAGAAAAGTGTATTTGAGGTTTAAATACAGCCGTGGTTATCATGACCGTGATTTTCCTGACAGGCGTCATTATTAATTAAACCGTCTTTTCAACTATACCCCGTCTCGTTTTTAACGAGGCGGGTTTTTATTGGCAATAAAAAACAGGAAAGGATGTATTAACAACTCTTAAAAAAATGCTGCGGCTGTTCTTCCAGCATGGCTTCTATTTTTTTTGCGGCATTGGTAATGGAGAGTCCGCCAAGGTTGGTGCAGCGTAATGTGTGATGTATCTGATCTCCCACCGCTTTCATCGTTTCTATTACTTCATCCAGCGGAATCAGTTGTTCATAATCGGATAAAGCCATATTTGCACAGGACACAGCATTAGTTGCTGCCATCACATTTCTTCCCAGACAGGGTGCTTCTACCCGGTTGCCTATAGGATCGCATATAATGCCCAATGAATTTTGCAGTGCCAATGAAGCAGCAGCAATTGATTGCTGCAATGTGCCTCCATTCATTTCAACAATTGCCGCTGCTGCCATGCCACCACCCGAACCGGTTTCAGCCATGCAACCACCTACCTCTGCCGCAAAGGTGGCATGTGCTGCAATGAACACACCAATCAATCCTGCTGATAACATGGCTTTTACTAAAACATCTTCATGCAACTGCATGGAATGTGCTGTACCAAACAAAGCACCCGGCAAAGCACCGCAACTACCGGCTGTTGGTGCTGCTACTATTACCCCCATCGAAGATTTTACTTCCATCATTGCACTTACATACATGATGATACAGTTGTTGACATCCCCGCCGATTAATTTACCAGCTTCCATTTTTTCTTTGAATTGCGGCGATTGAGACCCTAAAATGCGGTCATGATACTTCGTTCCTTTTAACCCCAATTCAATAGCATTACCCATAATATGAATAATGCTTCGCATTTTTTCAAAAACCTCCGATGCAGCAATATTACCTCTTGCCATTTCGTAATCAACTGCCAGTTGCCACAGGGCTTTGTTTTTGCCTGCATTGTAGTCCATCATTTCGTTGCAGGTAATAAAAGGAACCTGTAAATTTTTTCTTGCCATTACTGGCAATACCGGATGAAGTTGTTTGATAAACAAAACACCCGTCATTTGTTGCAACTCATTAAGAATGCCTTTATCCAGGAAAGCCTGTGATTTAATTTCTATAAAACTGGTTTCTCCTTTATGCACTTCAATATCATCCGCCGTTATTGTTGCTTTTAAAAATTGTAAAATTTCATCCGGCTTATCACAATAGATTAATGTTTCAAAATAATCTCCTGCCATGCTTACCGGCACTTCATCAATGGCAGTCACTTCTATCATACCGCCGCCAGTAGAAATAGCGGTAAGTTTTCTTGTTTCCTTATTATTGGATAATGTTATTTTATACAGGTTTGGATGGCTGTTGCCAATATCGGTGATACTAATTTTAATATTTATTCCGGCAGTTACAATATGTTTATCAGATTGTGGCAGCCGTTCATCATGGGCTTCCCATCCGAGAAAGCCGCCGAACAATCCCATATCCGACCCCTGGCTTTTGTGTGTGGTGGCTAATGAACCGTTGGGGTCAAATTCTATTAAAATGTCTTTAATGTTTTCCTCCATCAGGTCTCTGCACAGCCGGGCAATGCGCAGCGAGGCGGCGCAATGCGAACTGGATGGCCCCCGCATTACCGGGCCGATGACATCATTGAATATGCTTGGGTAGGTGCTCATTTTCTCTGTTAAGTTAAAAACTTTTTACCACAAAGCAACTCTTTACCACAAAGGAACACAAAGAATGCACAAAGAACACAAAGGCAATATCTTAATGTATAAGATTATACCTAAGTAAATTATTTTTCCAAAGGAATATATCTGGAATGAAAAACCAGAGCTTCAAATAATCTTTGTGCACTTAGTGAAAAAACTTAGTGCTCTTTGTGGTTAAATTACAAATTATCCTTCCAGAATTTTTCCATACTGCGCCGCATATGCAGCGTTGTGTGTTTTCCCTGGTTAATGCCGTGGTCCCGCATGGGATAAGACAACATGGTAAATAACTTATTGTTTTTGATTAACTCATTCGCCAACATTTCAAAATTCTGGTAATGCACATTATCATCGCCGGTGCCATGGATAATCATCAGGTTGCCTTCTAATTTTCCGGCATGTGTTAATGGGGAACCATCCCGGTAACCGGCCACATTATCGTTGGGCAAACCCATGTAGCGTTCCTGATAAATATTATCATACAGCGTTTGTTGCGCTACAAAAGAAACGGCAATAGCAGTTTTATAAACATCGGCATGGCGAAAGATACAGTGCAGCGACATTTGCCCACCACCGCTCCAGCCCCAGATACCGATTCGTTTTTCATCTATAAAAGAA
>JAYVKT010000272.1:0-5506 GCA_043768195.1 Chitinophagaceae bacterium
TTAATGTTTCATGAGTCCAGCCTGTTGCTCTAAGCACAAATTTCAGATTGTCATTTACATTGCGATCTGTCAGCAATTGAAAATCCTGGAACACCACACCAAGTGTGCGGCGCAGATAAGGAACTTTCCGCCAGTCTAAACCACGAAGGCTAAACCCGGCGACAGTGCCTTCACCCTCTGTCAGGGGCAATTCGCCATAAATGGTTTTAAGCAGACTGGACTTACCAGTACCGGTCTTTCCAACCAGGTACACAAACTCACCTTTATTGACAGTAAGGTTTACATCCTGTAACACAAGACTGTTGCCTTGGTATATATTGATATTCCGTAGTTCAATAATTGGTTCAGACATCGCTTATTGGTTTGTTGCAAAATAAAGGAAAGTAGGTTAACAAATTTAAAAAACTATTCCCTGATTGTTATGTGTAATTACCAACTCCTTCTTCTCACTCCCTTCCACCCTGCCAATTACCTGTGCATCCACACCAAATCCTTTTGCTACGTTGATAATTACATCAGCATCTTTTTCATTGGTATAAATCTCTAACCGTGTGCCCATATTAAAAACCTGGTACATTTCCCGATCGTCAGACTTACTGGCTTCCTGTATTAATTTGAAAATAATGGGCGGCTCAAATAAATTATCTTTTATAATACGAACATTCCCCGGCACATATTTCAGGCATTTAGTTTGGCCGCCTCCGCTGCAATGTATCAATCCATTAATAGCATCAAAATGATTTTCCAGTAATTCTTTCATCACCGGTGCAAAGGTTCTTGTAGGGCTTAGAAGAAGTTGACCGATAGTTGTTGTTCGTTCGCCATCTTTTATTTCATCTGTTATTTTATGAGGCCCGATATAAACAACCGATTCATCTAATGAAGTATCGTAAGACTCAGGAAACCTTGCTCCGTAGGTTTTGTGCAGAACATCATGCCGGGCAGAAGTTAGTCCGTTACTGGCCAACCCACTATTATAACTTGTTTCATAATTGGCTTGTCCAAATCCTGCCAAGCCAACAATTACATTACCTGCTTTAATCTTTTCATTGGTAATGAGTTTTGATTTCGGCCACCTGGCAGTCATGGTTCCGTTAACAGCCATTGTTCTTACCACATCTCCTACATCAGCCGTTTCTCCACCCATGAAAGTGATGTTAATGCCGTATCCCTTCATTGTATCAAAAAAATCCTGAGTGCCATTTATCACTGCTTCCAGCACTTCTACAGGTATTACATTTTTGTTTCTGTCAATGGTAGATGAAAAAAGCAGGTTGTCATAAATGCCCACACAAAGCAAATCATCAAGGTTCATCACAATGGCATCCTGTGCTATGCCCTTCCAGAGAGATGTATCGCCGGTTTCTTTCCAGTATAAATATGCTAAAATGCTTTTAGTACCTGCTCCGTCTGCATGCATCACATTTACCCAATCATCATCTCCACATAAAACGTCCTTGTAAATTTTGCAGAATGCTTTGGGATAAAGCCCCTGATCAAGGTGTTTTGTGGCTGCATGTACTTCCTCTTTCTGGGCAGATACCCCTCTTTTAGAATATAAACTCATGAATTGTTTTGAATTGCGAAAATATTGAACATTAAACATTTCAGCCCTACAACATTTATTTTAATTTTTTTCCGATCTGGCAGGGATTATTGAGCATTGAACATTTATTTTGCAATTAATGCAAGTACATCGTGATATTGAGAATCTCCCGGCTTTTCGTAACGCCGTAGTTACTATCGGCACTTTTGACGGCGTTCATATGGGCCACCGCCAGGTTATTGACAAACTAAAAACCGAAGCGAAGGCTGTTAACGGAGAAACAGTAATTATCACTTTTCATCCGCATCCCCGCAAAGTAGTTTCATCCACCATCCTTGGCATCCGGCTTATCAACACATTAGATGAAAAAATTGAATTGCTGGAACAATTAGGTATTGACCATGTGGTGGTGGTGCCTTTTACTGATGCATTTGCCAATCAACCGGCAGAAGAATATGTAAAGAATTTTCTGATTGATAAATTTCATCCCCACACCATCATTATTGGTTACGACCACCATTTTGGCCGTGACAGGTTGGGTGATTACAGGTTGCTGGAAAAACTTTCCGGTAAATATAATTACCAGTTGAAAGAAATTCCAAAACATATTCTGGAAAATATTTCTATCAGTTCTACCAATATAAGAGAAGCCATTCTTCACAGCGATATTGCCACGGCTGATAAATTGCTTGGTTACGAATTTTTCTTTTCCGGTGTGGTAGTACATGGAGATAAGCTTGGCAGAACACTGGGCTATCCGACTGCAAACCTGAAAGTAACAGATGAAGAAAAGATTACTCCGGGTAATGGTATTTATGCCGTGTATGCCCAACCGGAAGGGTTTGCTGACCGGCTGAAAGCCATGATGAGCATAGGTTTTCGCCCAACTGTTGATGGCAAAAAAAGAGTAATTGAAGTCAATATCTTCGATTTCGACAAAGAAATCTATGGCCAATCACTAAAAGTATTTGTAAAAAAATACCTGCGGGAAGAAATAAAATTTGATGGGCTGGAAGCGTTGGTTAAACAAATTGATCAGGATAAAATTAATAGCCTGAAAATTCTATAAGAAAAGTTCATAATTAATGGTTCATGGCCGTTCGCCTAAAAACTATGACCCATTAACTATGAAACTTCTCTCAGTACTTTATCTTAAACTCCAGGGCAGAAGGATCTGCAAAGAAGTCATCAATATCTGCGCTTATCGTTACTTTCTTTTTGTCGTCGGATAGTTTCACATTTTTTCCCTCAGCTTTAGTGGCCGGGCGGGGCAGATTAATAACATACGTGGCCTTCATCACAAGCCCCATACTGGCGGCCTGTTTTATCCCATTCAGGTATTCATCACTTTCTGCACCGGCATATTTTTCTTTATTAATTTTCTTTGCCAGCTCTCCATCAGAAAATTCGGCTTTATAATAATCATCAAAACTGCTTGGCTCCGGCATTTGTTCGGATCCCATTGGAGACCTCTCCGACATTTGCTCTTTCATGTTTTCAGCCATTACCTTACCTGATAGCTTATTAATAGCTTCAATCTGAGAAGGCGATGAAAAAGGGAACGAAAGCCTGGTTAGAAATTTATCATTTTTCAAATCCATATTAATACGAAGCGTACCCTTTCTTACCAATTCCCTTTCTTCGAGTGTAAGGTTAGGAATACTGTCAGCCACTTTTTCCATAGACACAATAGAATCAATCACACCCTGGGGTAGTTTTTCTATGTCGCCGCCGCCACCCATTTGTTTGGCAAGGCCTATCAATGCACTCATATCATTACTATTGCTTATAATTCCGCTACCGTCATCATTCAATGTAATCTCCTGTGTTGTTTCAAGGCAACCAGTAAGAAAAATAGTGCAAGCGGTGAAAAAGGATAAAATAAATTTTCGCATACCATATAGTTTATTGGGGTAAAAGATGCCGTCCTTTCCAAAAAAGTTGCACAAAGAAAAGGGATTTACAGCAATCAATAGTCTGTTGTTCAACCGATCATTTTTACAGCTACTTCTTTTAACAGAGAAGCATCTTCTGTATTAGTACTTCCTACGCCAATACTTTTAAGGTTATACTGGTGAAGCAGCAGCAGCACTTTCTCCACACCAGGGTAGGTGTACAACCTCGCTGCCTGCATATAATCTTTCATAAAATATGGATTAACACCGATAGCCGCAGCAATTGCCTTTTCATCATTTGTTCCGGCACCAAACACCATAAACACTTTGCTGAAAAAACTATACAATGATGGTAAGACTAGTTGTATCGGCCCGGCTTTGGGGTTGGCTTCAAAATATTGGATAATGCGGATGCTGCGGGCAAGATCTTTTGCGGCAAGGGCCGACTGCAATTCAAAAACATTATAATCCTTGCTTACACCAATATACTGTTCAATATCTTCCTCCGTAATATTTATCCGTTTACCGAGATTTACAGAAAGTTTGTCAATTTCATTCTCAATCCTCACCAGGTCATTACCGATATGGTCAACCAGCAAAGCCAGTCCTTTTGGGCTAATGGTCAGGCCTTTTGAACGTAGCAATTCCTGTGTCCATTCGGGGAGTTCCCTATCATACATTTTTTTTGTAGTAAGGAGTACCCCTTTTTCCTTTACAAGTTTTGTGAATTTTTTTCGGGCATCTAATTTTTTTTCTTTGTAAGAAATCACAAACACCGTTGAACTTAACGGGTTTTCCAGGTAAGATTCCAGTTTTTCCACATCTTTCATTTGCTGGGCTTCTTTCAGCAATACTACTTGTCGTTCAGCAAACATCGGGTAGCGGCTACAGGCATTTATTACGTCCGGCCAATTGGCATCCTTACCATAAAAAACGGAGAGATTAAAGGAAGCTTCGCTTTCATTCAGAATATGATGCTCGGCATAATCAACAGCTTTGTCTATAAAATACTCCTCCTCACCTTCCAGCCAGTACACCGGCTTAAAGTTTCTCTTCTTCCAATCAGCTATTATCTTTTCCACACTCATAAGGTGCTAAGATACAGGCTTTCAACATCGCCTTATTGTAAAAAAATCCACGTCTGTGAAAAGACTTTAATCCATTCTGGCACGGTTTTCGAAATTCTGTGCCCGGACGGAATTTTTTAACAGGATTTAGCAAAACAGGATGCAACCAGCACTTTACCTTGCGGCCGTTACTAATTCCAGAAATCATTTATTAATTTTACATCAAATCCTTTTGTATGACAAACACTAATTATCCTTCGGCTACCGGCACAACGCCCCAGCCTCAACCAACTAAAAACAAAAACACAAAAAATATACTGATTGGCCTGCTGGCAGTTGGCCTTCTTGGTACCTGGGCCTACCTATTGATTGAAAAAAGTAAAGCAAAGAAGACTGAAACTTCTCAACAAGCGACTATTACAAAAGTAACAGACGAAAAAAGTGAACTGCAAAATAATTTCAATGCGGCATTGGCCCGGCTTGACTCTATAACTGGTGATAATAATAATTTGCAGGGCGAAAAGTCAGCCCTGCAAAAAGAAATAGATGTAAAAAAAGTAGAAATCCGTAAAATATTAAATGACAAAAATGCTTCGCAGGCACAGTTGGCAAAAGCAAGAACAATGATTACGGATCTAAATTCAAAAATCACCGGCCTGGAAGAAGAAGTAACCAGGCTTACTGGTGAAAATCAGGAGCTCAATACCGCAAACACATCATTGAAACAGGAAAAAGCTGACCTGGAAACAAATCTTACCACCAGGACAACTGAAAAAGAAGCCCTTGAAAAAACAGTTGATGTAGCTTCTACTTTTAGTGCCTCAAACATACAGGTTACCCCCGTAGATGAAAAGAAAAGTGGCAAGGAAAAAACGCAAACAACTTCGAAGAAAGTAGATAAGCTGGTCGTATCATTTGATGTGGAAAACCGCATTGCAAAATCAGGCCCGGCTGATATGTACCTGATAGTAACAGCACCTGATGGAAAAATAATTTCC
>JAYVKT010000273.1:0-5958 GCA_043768195.1 Chitinophagaceae bacterium
ACATAGAAAAACCCTTTCCATGCTACCATGTGTGTGGTAAAAAGGTAAGGCTTTACTGTTTTATCATAAATGGGAATATTAAACTCTGATAAGATGGTAAGTACAATTACAATACTCATGGTGGCAATGATGGGGCCTATAGAATTTTCTGCAAACACACTTAACAAAAAAGCAAGGGCTGATACTGTAGTTAGTGCTACCGCTGCATAGCCAAAGGCTGCAACATACCGCCATAACACATCATAACTATTCATTTGTTCAATAACTTCTGATCGGAAAATAACCAGCGAGTTAGTGCCAAAAATGATCATGCTGCCAAATAACGCCAATATTGCCAGCCAAATCAATAATAAAAGTGTGTAAATAACGGAAGCCATAAATTTTACGAGCATGTATTGCGTACGGCTTACCGGCTTAGTCATTGATAACCGCAGGGTACCCATATTGGCTTCTCCGGCTATCGCATCTCCGGCTATTAATGCTACCAGCAGCGGCATCTGTATAAGCAGGATATTAAGAATGGCGAAGCAGATAAAATAACCATTCAGCAACTTTGATTTAAACTCGTCTGACACCTCAAATGAATCGCTGACGTTGTTCAACATTAAATCCAGATAAGTTTTGCCGTCAAACTTCATTCCTATCTGAAATAATAAAACAACTGCGGCAATAGCCCCAAAAGCAATATAGGTGCGGGGCCGTTTAAATATTTTAAATAACTCAATTCTTAATAACGTAAGCATGGGTATTGCCTGTTAATGATAAAAAATAATCTTCAAGAGAATGCCTGGAATGAAAAGAGATAACATCCACCTTCATCTGTACCAGTTGCACCACCACGGCTGGTATTTCGTTGCGGTGCAATTTTAATAGTATGCAGTCATTTCTTTTTTCTTTTACTATTTTCCGCAACCCGGACTGTTGCAATTTTTCGTATGCAGCGGTATCATCCGTTGTTTTTAATTCCACTACTGTTTCAGCCGGATCAAAAAGCTCATTTACTTTTCCTTCTACCACTTTTTTCCCCCGGTCTATAATTATCATAGAATCAGCAATCAACTCCATTTCGCTAAGTAAGTGAGATGAGATGAGGAGTGTTTTATTCATTTTTTTGCTCAGGTGTAAAATCAGGTTCCGGATATCTGCAATTCCCTGCGGATCTAATCCGTTGGTTGGCTCATCGAGTATGATAAGTTTTGGTTCATGCACCAGTGCAGTGGCGATTCCCAACCGCTGCTTCATTCCTTGTGAGTAGGTTTTTACTTTGCTGTGTGCCCTCTCTGCCAAACCAACCATTGCCAGTTGTTCCATTAATTCTTTCTCTGAAACTTTTACCCCACTCATAGCAGCAAAAATCCGGAGGTTCTCCAGGGCAGTAAGGTATTTATACAAATCAGGCCGTTCAATAATAGCCCCAACCTGCCGAAGAATTTCCTTACGGTGCTTTTGTAAGTTTAAGCCGAATATTTCAATATCACCGGAGCTTGGTTTTATCAACGTAAGCAGCATGCGGATGGTCGTAGATTTACCTGCCCCGTTTTGACCCAGAAACCCATATACCTGTCCCGCTGCTACTGAAAACGAAAGATCATTAACAGCTCTTACATCCTTAAACTCTTTGGTAAGATGTTTTACCTTGATTATTTCACTCATCATTGATTATTAGCGCAAATGTATTACTTGCTTAGTACGGCTTTTGAAATATTTTAATCTTTATCAAAAGATTTTGGTGAAAAGACTTGCAGATATAACAACCAGTTATTAGGTTTGTTTACGATTCGGAAAACCACATATACCCTCGTAAAACTACGTTAAACATCTGTACCCCACTCTGCTGATTTCTACCTGGATCTGGTACGGTCATATTTAAAGTAACATTTTGCAAACGGTATAATTTTCCCCCGAAAACTAACATCCAATATTTCTGTGGGCAACTTGAAAACGTTACTTAAACCCTAAGAAATGATAAAGTTCACCGCCCTTGTAGTTATTGTTGCATTGAGGATTTTCTACCAACCCTTACCTGCACAAAATCATATAGCCCCTTTTGCAAGCCCATCACCTCTTTCATCAACCACCATTGCCTTACCGCCAGCTAAACTTATCAGTATCACCGTCAGTATCAGCAACAACAAAGTTATTTTGAACTGGGAAGTTGGCGACAATGAAACCGCCGACCAGTTTGAAGTAGAAAAAAGCACCGATGGTAAAAACTTTTCTATGGCTGCCCTTGTGTTTGGAACTGACAAACAAGCAACTGGCAACTACCAGTTTTATGAAAAAGCAGGCAACCAAAAAGTTTTATACCGCATCAAGCTGATTAATAAGAACCGCCAGACAGAGTATTCTGCGGTGGTGGAAATTAACCCAACCGTTTAAAACAAACAGCATGGCTAAGTCAGTAAAAAAAGAATTGAACGCTGCATACAACCGTCTGAAAAAAGTAATGGAAAAAATTCTTACGCCAAAAAGAGAAGAAGCGATGTCACAGTTAGTATTGCAGCCGGTTCGTAACCTGCCTACCGGCAGGCAGGTAAAAAAATTTGAGGGGTAATCTTCGTTAATTTTTTATACACTTAGAGTACCAATTGAGAAAGAAGCCCCTTGTCTAAGGGGCTTTCTCGCTTTTATTTTATAATAAAGCGGTTGGGAAACGAAACCTGCTTCATTATCCTTTACCAAGATAAGATTGCAGGTTACCAACATACTCTTCAAAAGCTTTAATCCCTTGCTTTGTTATTTTACAAACTGTCAGCGGATAATTATCCTTGAACTGTTTTGCTACATCAATATAGCCGGCCTCTTTCAGCTTTTGAATTTGTACACTCAGGTTGCCGGCAGTGGAATTTGTTTTTTCCCGTATGAAAGTAAACTCCGCCTCTTTTACACTGATGAGGAGTGACATAATGGCCAGCCGGAGCTGCGAATGTAATATGGGATCAAGGTCTTTAAACATTGGCTGTTGCTAATCCCTTTTTTGCTTTTCTGTACTCTTTCTCCATTATGATACCCGGAATAAGCCAGGCAACGACTGCAGAAAAAGCAGTTAACAACAGATCTATTTTTATTGTAGTAAAGACAGTGATGATGCAACATACCCAGCAAAGCAACCCACCCCATAACATAGGTTTGAATTTACAGGCAGCACCTGTAACAAAAGTGGGTATTCCATAAAGTAATAAGAAAAGAGGGGCAATAAATTCCCTGAACTTAAATGCAGGGCGGTGACCTGCCAGTTGAGTATACTCTGCTGCCACCGGCTCCCACACATTAAAAACAGCACTGGTGATAAAAATCATTAGAAAAATACTGATACCAAATGCCAGCCAGAGATAATCCATATAAATTTCATCATAGCTTTTCACCTTCCGTTCTTTCTTTTCCCTGATGGTAATAAATATCTGCGGAACCACTGCCAATATAGTGAGCCAGTAAATATCAAATGGCAGTTTAAATTCAAAATGGATTTCTGCCAGTTTTACCAGCGAACAAACAGCAATGATAGTTCCCCACATGATAGCACCAATACCTGTATCATGATAAGAATCTTTCGCCTTATTAATCATCATCGCAATAAGGTCGAGGCTTTCTTTTTCTGTTAATTGCTTTTCTGGTTGCATGGCGGCGTTTTTTAAAAGAAAAAAGGTTGCTACCGGGTAAGCAGCAACCTTCAAAACGAATTATTTTATCTGCGAAAGAAAATATTTTATTGTTGGTAAACCCCAATTGGGATGTATGCTGCTTTCGGGTTTATAGGTTTCAAAAAGTGTTTTTGCCTTTTCAAACAATATTTTTGCCTCCGCTTTGCTGCCACCAAATTGTTCAGGAGTATAGAACTTATCCTGGGCTTCCAGTATGTAAATTCTTGGATTACCGGCATTTGCCTCTTTAGCTTTTGCCAGTGCTGCTTCAGCCAGTTGGCCTTCTGTCATAAACCTTGCCATTGCATTTCCCATCATTCGTAAACCATGAATCATTTTCGTAATGCAATAGGTTTCTGTATTTGCTTTTCCAATTTCAATGGCCTTGTTCAGCAGGCTTTCTGCTTTATCAGCATAAGGATCTGTTATCGCACTGTTATCGCCAAAGCTGCCATCCTGCGGCAAAGAAAATGTTCCAGCCATTACATTACAATATGCTGCGTAATAAAAAGGTAGCCATTGTGTCTTTTCCGCATTGCCAATCCGCTCAAAAGTGTTAGCCATTTCCTTCAGTACATCAGCCGTTGTTGCCGAATCCAGCATAGCTACTTTTGCTTCCATTGTACTTACATATTTCTCACTCTGTGAGAATGCTGCAGTCATACTCATTGCCGCAAGGCAAACAAAAAAAATCTTTTTCATTGTATTAATTTTAATTATTGATGAATTTATTATTGCTGTTTGTTTTTTAATTTTTCGTATTCCTTTTCCGCGGTATTTTCTTTTGGGTATTTATAGGCTTCAAAATATTGAATTACCATAGCAATACCCCATCCGGCAGTAGGCCAGACCGGCCAGGGAATGCCTCCATCATATTTACCTTTTGTTGTAAGCAGCCATATCAACCATAAAAAAGCATTGATGACTACATAAGTAACGAGGTCACTTTTAAACCGGGCACGGCGTTTAGCTATGGCCCACAATTGGGGATCTCTTTGTTCGGGTGTTGATGATTGCTGTTCCATATAAAAATTTATTGAGCTGTTTATAAACTATTATTAATTACTTCATCGCTTCTGTCCACACCAAAGCTGATGAAGGCGCCGATAAATACAAACATTCTTGATGTTGGCACTATCGCTTCTTTGCGGGCACCATTGTAAGAATAATTGTACCCGTAGGTTTGTTTGATGTTGAAAATATTACTCACCTGGAAAACATACACAGCAAATGATTTTGCATCTTTTTTGCCGATGGATGGCAGGTAGTTAAGTGCAAAACTTACGTTGTGATAATCAGGTATTGTACCCCTGTCATTAAATTTATAATTGCTGCCATCAAATCCGATATTGTAATAGGGACGGCCGCTTGCATAGTTGTAAGCAAAGTTTATATTGGTTTTCACTTTCTGAATAAATTTCTTAACGACCAATGAGCCGGTATGTTTAGCTGCAAAATTTGGAGCAATAGCAAAAGGAAAATTTAAAAAATCCCTTTTGGTGTCCAAATAGGAATAGGAGATCCAGTAATCAAGGTCTTTAATCGTTTTTTTATCCCTCCAAAAGAACTCAATCCCTCTGGCATCACCAAAGCCGTTGTTATTGATAGCCGATTCCCTGAAGTTGACGGTTCCTGTTTTTACAAGGTTGTCATACTTTTTATAAAAAACTTCTGCCCGGAAAGATTGCCCGTTTCCTACTTTCTGATACTGGGCGATGTAGTGAGTGGCTTTCATAAAGGTTAATGCGTTTGGCGAAGGCAAATACCTTCTTTCCGGATCCTGATAAAAAATACCATACGCAACAGAGGCCTGGCTACCCTTTCCTAACTTGTATGCAACAGAAAACCGGGGAGCAAAATTTACCTTATCCAACAGCGAAGAATACTCCAGTCTTAAACCACCTTTTAATGCCAATGCATTGGTAGCATATACATCAGCTTCACCAAAGACAGCATTGATATGCCCTTTTATGGTATCAGGATATTTTTGTCCGTCATAAGCAGTAAATATTGATTTATCATTAGTGCTGTTATACTCTGTTCCAAAACGAATTGCACTTAGCCCCTTTAATTTTTTTTCTGCTACTGCCTTAGCATTAAAATAATTTCCTTTCGTATCAATATGAAATTTTTTAAACTCCAGGTTAGTGAGCACAACATCCTGTTTAGCCTGACTCTGCATACCACTATTTATATCATCTTTATTATTGCTGTAGGAAATACCAGTATTCAATTTCCATCCTTTTCCGAGGTTTTCTTTCCAGGCCAGATTATGATAGAAGTTTTTGTTGCCGATGGCAAATTTGTCTAAATAGCC
>JAYVKT010000274.1:0-10255 GCA_043768195.1 Chitinophagaceae bacterium
ATCTCCATCTACAGGAAATACTCTGTTCAACCAGTGCATATATTCACGGTAGTGAACGTTGGCAACTTCGGTTCTGTCAATGTAAAAAGAGGGAACAGATACACGGCGGGGAATATTATTCCAGTCGCCCATTACATCTTCTTCTGTTTGCCCCATGGTGAATGTACCACCCTGAACAAACACAAGACCTGGCCCGAGACCCTGATCTTTTGATTTCGCCACCTGGTAACCACCCTGATTTTTATCATTGTAGTTCCAGCCGGTAACACTTGACTTGTCTTGCTTTTTCTTAAACAGACCACCGTTTTTACAGGATGCTAAAAGCACTGCACAGGATAGTAGGATTGTTAAGTTTCTCATTGTTTTTTGCATAAACCTATGAATTGGAATAAATTTAACGCCAGGTGAGGTAAAAATATTGCACCAGTGTAATCTTTTACCTTGCTGATTTGCGAATATAGATACTTTAAGGATAAACAGGTACGCAGAAATACTTTTTTTCAGGGGGAAAAACCCCATTTAAACCGTTGCTTTGCAGCTTTGAGAAAGATCCAGCAAAGTATATAAAAAAACCGGTTTTTGCCTGCTTATTGCTGGCCTTGCATCAAGGGTAAAAATGGTTGATTAACTGGTGATTTTGTACTCTTTCTCTTCCAGTT
The DNA here is from genome assembly GCA_043768195.1 of Chitinophagaceae bacterium. Lineage (GTDB taxonomy): Bacteria > Bacteroidota > Bacteroidia > Chitinophagales > Chitinophagaceae > JJ008. Next base: position 660 of record JAYVKT010000274.1, read on the forward strand.
TTAATCTAAAACCACTGCCCTTTTTTTACCGTATCTAAGTTGGTAAAAACCAACTGTTATGCGACAAATTTACTTTCTGATTACTGTTCTTTTTATATGTTCTGCAATTTTTGGTCAACAAGGCTCTCTCCGTGGATATATTAATGATGCCGATTTAAAAGTTCCGATAACAGGGGCTTCTGTAAACATAGCTGGCAACAAAGGCGACAATTCCGATATGTTCGGCATGTTCAATATTCCCGGCATCACCCCCGGTCAGTATGAAATGACAGTTTCCCATATTGGTTACAGAACAGAAATCATAAACGTAGAAGTAAAATCAGATTTACTTTCTTCCATAAATGTAAACCTGAAAAAAAGTAACCTTGATTTGTCGGAAGTAAAAGTAAACAGTAAAAAAAGCAGTGCCTTAAATACTATCAGTGCGGTAGATATAAAATTGCGGCCTGTAAATACTTCGCAGGATGTGTTAAGAATTGTTCCCGGTTTATTTATTGCACAACATGCTGGTGGCGGCAAAGCCGAACAAATATTTTTACGGGGATATGATATTGATCATGGCACCGACATCAGCATCTCGGTTGATGGGATGCCGGTAAATATGGTGAGCCATGCACATGGGCAGGGTTATGCTGATTTGCATTTTCTTATTCCCGAAACAGTAGAAAAAGTAAACTTTGATAAAGGCCCTTACAATGCAGCTAAAGGAAATTTAGCAACCGCAGCCTATGTTGATTTTAGTACCAAAGATTTTATTGAAAACAACAGCATAAAATTAGAGGCGGGTCAGTTTAATACACAACGGGCATTTGGCCAGTTTAAAGTCTTTAATAAACAAACAGAAAAGAGCAGGCAGCAGTTTTATGTGGCTTCTGAATATTCAACAACAGACGGCTACTTTGAAAGTCCGCAGGATTTTCACCGCCTGAATGTAATGGGTAAATACAGTGCCTGGTTTGGCAATCAATCACAACTCACCATTCTTGCTTCTACTTTTGATAGTAAGTGGAATGCATCCGGGCAAGTGCCTGACAGGGCAGTAGAGGCAGGTATTATTGGCCGCTTTGGTGCTATTGATAATGTGGAAGGTGGCAATACGAGCCGTACCAATGTTACAGTTAAATACAATCATCAAAGAAAGAGTGGATGGAAGGCAACTGACCAGGTTTATTTCAGCCAGTATAAATTTAATCTCTATTCCAATTTTACATTTTTCCTCGATGATCCGATTGATGGTGATATGATCAATCAACGGGAAACAAGAAATATTTTTGGTTTCAGCACAACAGAGTCCAAATCATATTTACTTGGTAATAAAAAAGCAACAACAGAATTTGGTGCCGGTTTCAGAATGGATGATGTAAATGATATTGAACTTTCCAAATCTCCCAACCGGATTTTTAAGGAAAGCATTCAGAAGGGTGATGTAAAAGAGTTTAATGGTTACCTGTATGTGAACCAGGATATAGAGCTAAGCAATAAATGGAACCTGAATGCTTCTCTTCGTTACGATAATTTTAAATTTCAATACAAAGACAAATTAGCCGGTGCCACTGAATTCAGCAAGCAAAAAAGAGCAATCGTTAGCCCTAAATTAAATATCAGCTATGCCCCCAATCAAAAAGTGAAATTGTATCTGAACAACGGTTTTGGTTTTCATTCCAATGATACAAGGGTGATATTGAATAATGGCGCAGACGAAATTTTGCCAAGAGTATTTGGAACCGATCTCGGCTTAATCATTAAGCCGAATAAAAATCTGATTTTGAAAACGGCTCTGTGGCATTTGTATTCGCAACAGGAGTTTGTGTATGTTGGTGATGCTGGTGTAGTAGAACCAAGTGGTAAAACAAGAAGAATGGGTGTAGATGTATCTGCCCGTTATCAATTTAATAAATGGTTATACGGCGATATTGATATTAATGTAACGAAGGCAAGAACTATCGGTGAGGCTAAAGGTGAAAATTTTGTTCCGCTGGCTCCATCGTTTACCAGTATTGGCGGTATCACTGCAAGGGCACCAAATGGTTTTAGTGGCTCATTACGTTATCGCTTTATTGGCGAAAGACCTGCTAATGAAGATAATTCTATTAGTGCTGAAGGATACTTTCTGCTGGATATGATAGCCGCATACCGGATTAAAAAGTTCGAATTTCATATCTCCGTAGAAAATATGCTAAACCGGGAATGGCGAGAAGCACAATTTGATACCGAATCCAGATTGAAGTTTGAAGCAAATCCTGTTTCTGAAATACATTACACTCCCGGGTCTCCATCATTTGTAAAAGCCGGTATTACATTTAATTTTTAGAAAAAAAGTTACATAAGATATTATGTACAAAGGTCTTACCCAAAGACCTTTTTTTATTTTCGGCAATCTGTCCTTGACTGCTTTTCGTAAGTGACTACGTTGTCCTTTCAGGATTAAAAACAAAACTAAAATAGTGGTTATGCGAAAAACTCGACTCCGCCGGCTGGCAAAGCAATCTTTGTTACCGGTATTTCTTTTTTTATCACAGGCGATTTTGGCCTCCAGTCACAGGGAAGCACCGTTGATTTCCAATGATCCGCTGGCAGATAATACTGATCTGTATGCGTTCCGCAGCCCTGATGATCCAAACACTGTAACAATCATTGCCAACTACATCCCCTTTCAATTACCCGAAGGAGGTCCTAACTATTACACTTTTGGTACCGACATCCGGTACGAAATCCATATCAAGAACAAAACAGCTACACCCGGTGATGATATTACCTATCGCTTCACATTTACACAGGTAAACCAAGATCCGACCACTTTTTTTAATATCCGTCTTGGTCAGCAAAACATAAAGACCAATTACGTTTGTGAAAAAAGTACCAATGGCGGTACAAGTTTTACAACGATTGTTGCAAATGGTACAGTGCCGCCAGCTAATATTGGTCCCCGTTCTATTACCACACCTGGTTTAGGATTGGGAGCTGCCAATTACAATGCCTTAGTGCAAAATGCTATTGCTACAGCTACCACTACAGAAAAAATCTATTGTGGCCCGGCAGACGATCCTTTCTTTGTTGACCTGGCCGGTGCTTTTGATGTAGGTAATTTTCGCCCCGAAGGAAATACTACCAACCCCACTAAAGATGGATTGGCAAGATATAATGTACACAGCATTGCCATAAAAATTCCTATCAGTTTGCTACAAAAAGACGGTAAAGATGTTTCGCAGGCTGCCAACATTCTCGATGGTGATTTTGTAATCGGCGTATGGGCTTCTGCCAGCCGCCGCCAGATAAAAACATTGGGCGCAAATGGTATTCCAACGTATTCAGGAAATTTTGTGCAGGTATCAAGAATTGGTATGCCGCTGACCAACGAAGCAGTAATTCCTGTTGGCAGCAAAGACAGATGGAATGCTACCACTCCATATAATAGTAATGATTTACAGTTTGCACCTTTCTTCACTAATCCTGAGCTGGCTTTATACATGGATAGCTCACAATTTGGTGGTGCCGTTCCTTCTTTAAATGATTTAAGAATTCAGACCCGTTCCTTAGGAACTTATGATTTCAGAAATGGTAAACCTGGTTTGTTTGTATTAAAAGGTTCGCCGGCTTTAGCAGGTTCTGCATTGGATGATGCTGTTTTCGGAACTATACTTTTACCAAACGCCACCAGCCCCCGTGCTGTTGATCTTCTCCCGATTTTTTATACAGGTGTTCCTAACCTTGCTCCCTATCAATTAGCCACTGGCAAAAACAATAATGTGCTGGCAGCAGGGAAACCATTTATTAATAATTTTTTACCAACATTGGGTGATATGCTGAGGTTGAATATGGCTGTACCAGTTACACCAAGAACAGATCCTAAGTTTAGTTCGCTTGGCATAATACAGGCGGCTGTGCTTGGATTAACAGACCCTGCTTATAATGGCTCTACCCTGATGCAGTTTATTCCTAACATGGATGGTTTTCCTAACGGAAGAAGGCTTGAAGATGATGTAACAACAATTGAGTTGCAGGCTGTGGGTGGTGTAGCATTAGCTGCCATTGGTTTATGGTATGATGATTTTACCGGAACGGGAAGTCCTGTTACCAACAAACTGGTTCGTACTATCAGTTTCAAATCAGGGCCAACAACAAATGATACCACTTTCCGTACCTCGTTTCCATATGTGCAAAATCCGTGGAGAGGATTTGATTATACACTAAAAGCCAGATTCTGATAAAATCATCTATTTAAAAATTTGTAATAACTGTATTATGAAAAAAATTATAAATATCTCAACGCTTCTTTTAGCCGTGATGTTTGGCCTGCAGCATACAGCAATGGCTTCATCACACAGAGAAGCTCCGTTAATCTCCAACGATCCGTTGGCAGATAATACTGACCTGTATGCTTTTAAAAGCCCCACAGATGCAGAAAAAATAATCCTTATCGCCAACTATATCCCGTTTGAGCATCCGGCAGGTGGCCCCAATTGGTATTCGTTCGGAACCAATATCCGCTACGAAATCCATATAGATAATAAAACCACCACCACTGGCGATGATATTATTTATCGTTTCACTTTTCAGCAAACCAATGAAGATCCTACTACATTTTTCAATATACGTTTAGGGAAAGAAAACCTAAAGACAACATACACTTGCGAAAGAAGTATGAATGGTGGCAGCACTTTTGCTGTTATTAAAACAGGCGGAATTGTTCCTCCTACTGATATAGGACCCCGTTCTATTCAATCAGGTGTAGGATTAAATTCTCCAACTTACCAGGCTTTAGCACAGGCGGCTATTACCACAGCTACCACAGGAGAAAGAATTTTCTGTGGCCCGATTGATGATCCATTTTTTGTTGACCTTGGTGGTGCATTTGATGTAGGTGGTTTTCGCACCGCAGCACAAGGATCAAGAGATGGTCTGGCAAAATTTAACTGTCATACAATAGCAATAGAAGTTCCTGTTTCCACTTTACAAAAAGATGGTAAAACAGTTGCGATGGCAGCTAATATTCTGGACGGTGATTATACAATAGGGGTGTGGGCATCTGCCAGCCGTCCGCAAATAACAACATTAAGCACTGCAGGCGCAGCACCAACTGTTTCAGGAAACTGGATACAAGTGTCAAGACTCGGCATGCCATTAACCAACGAAGTTGTAATTCCAATTGGTAATAAGGATAACTGGAATGGAACTAATCCTTACACAGGTGATCTTGGTTTTGCTTCTTTTTTCAGAAATCCTGAGCTGGCCTTATACATGGACAATTCACAATTTGGTGGCGCAGTACCTGGCTTAGCCCCACTTCGTATTCAAACAAATTCATTAGGTGCTTTTGATTTTCGTAATGGCAAACCGGGTTTATTCCCATTGCGTGGAAACCCTGCATTAATAGGTACTGCCTTAGCAGAGCCGCCATTAGGTTTTGCACACATTCTTTTACCAGATAATGCAAGCCCAAGAGCTGTAGATATTTTACCTGCATTTTACACTGGTGTTCCTAACCTGAGGCCTTACCAGTTAGCAACGGGCAAAGGTGGTAATCCTTTGGCTGCCGGTAAACCATTTATTAATAATTTTCTCCCTTCATTAAGCGATGCATTAAGACTAAATATGGCGGTGCCAGCCACACCAAGAAATGATCCTAAATTCAGTTCATTGGGAATAGTGCAGGCTGCTGTGCTTGGGTTAACAGATCCTCTTTACAACGCAAATGCAAGCCTTCAATTCATTCCAAACATGGATGGATTTCCGAATGGAAGAAGATTGGAAGATGATGTAACGACGATTGAGTTGCAGGCCGTGTCAGGAGTTGTACTTGCTGCTATTGGTCTTTGGTATGATGATTATCCGGGTACAGGCAGCCCTGTCACTCCAAATCTTATCAGTGTACTTTCTTTTAATGCAGGAGTTACAAGAAATGATACTGCTTTCAAAACAAGTTTCCCTTTTGTACAGAACCCCTGGAGAGGCTTTACAGGCAACAGTTACTCAGCACCAGAAAACCCAACACTTGGACTAACATTGCCAGAAGGTTCTTTGTTAGCTTATCCTAATCCATTCCAAACATCTGTAACCTTTCATTATAAAATGTCGGCACCGGGTGATGTAAGAATACAGTTTTACAATACCTCAGGACAAGTGGTGAAAGAAATAAGCCAGGGAACCAGACCTGCAGGATTGCATTATGTAACGGTTGATGAAGCAAGACTGGCGACAGGCATTTATTTTGCCAGGCTTTTTGTAAATGGTAAAGGCTACAAAGCAGTACAAGTATTAAAAACACAATAACCAATTAAGCGGGGAGATAAAACCTGTCTCCCTGCCATTTTCTTTTAACCAACTATACCAAAAAACAGAAGTATGAAAAAAAATTATTTCAAACAAACAGCCCTGCCACTCATTGCAGTCCTGTTTACAATTGCTGTGTTCAACAGTAGTTGTAAATCAAAAGCAGCGGATAATAATGATTCCGCAACTGTATCAAACGACCTTTCTATTCCGGCACTTTTTGAAAGAAAAGGTGAACTGGCAAAAGCAGAAGAATGGCAGAAAACAAAACAAAAAGTAGAACAACTAAATCAAAAAATTGCCAAACAATCCAATGATATAAAATCAAGATTGCAGATAGCGGTAATTTATATGTCGGAGGCAAGAATTACAGGCGAGCATCCATATTATTATCCAGCCGTAACTAAAATACTGGACGGAGTGTTGGCGTTGGATAGTAAAAATTTTGAAGCCCTTGTATATAAAGCATCAGTAAAAATGTCTCAGCACCAATTTGCTGAAGCAAAAACACTGGCCGAAAAGGCAAAGAATATTAATCCGGACAATGCATATATATATGGTGTACTGGTGGATGCAAATGTGGAATTAGGCAACTATGAAGAGGCGGTAAAAATGTCTGATAAAATGCAAGCCATAAAGCCTTCCTTAGAATCTTATTCCAGGGCATCCTATTTGAGGGAAATTTATGGAGATTACCCCGGAGCTATTGATGCTATGAAAATGGCAGTACAGGCAGGGCTTCCCGGTTCAGAACCATATTGCTGGAGCAAAAAAACATTGGCTCTACTGTTTGAAAAAACAAAAAAATGGGATGAGGCTGAAAAGCAATACCAGGATATTCTTGCCATAAGACCCAGTTATGCCTTTGCGATAGAGGGACTGGCAAAAGTAGAAAAAAGCAGAAAAAACTATCCCAAAGCCCTCGAACTGCTAAAACAAGCATCTGATATAATGCCCGAATTTTCTTTTCATGAAGAAGTGGCTGACATATATAGCTTACAGGGAGAAGCTGAAAAGGCGAAATCCAAGTATCTTGAAGTGGTAACTATGCTTAAACAAGACGAGGCCTCGGGTCATACAGTATCTTTAGAAATGTGTAGAATTTACACAAAAGCTGGTTTGTACAAAGAAGCTCTTGAACAGGCTCTAAAAGAATATAACCAGAGGCCGCTGAATATAAATGTAAATGAGGCGCTGGCCTGGCTCAGTTTTAAGAAAAATGAAATGGGAAAAGCCCGGGAGTATGTAAAAGTAGCGCTGAAGACAGGCTCAAAAGACCCTGAATTGCTGGAAAAAGCCGATATGATAAACAAGGAAGGGTAGATTTTTTTAATTCTTTATGTTTGTACCCATATTTTTTTTTAAGAAATACAATAAAAAATAAGTGAAATCGTTCAAGGTGTCTGAGTTGATAAAACCGATTGCATTGATGAGATACAAACTGTCAACCAGCCTCTGAAAACCCTGAAAATTGTAGATTTTTTTGTTTCAGATAAAATTTCTCTTATTTTAGTTTTGGATTTAATCAAAACCTCTATATTTACACCATTATTAAAAACTTACTAATGAGACCAACTGCTTTAAAACTAACTGCCGGATTCCTGCTCTTTTGTGGTTTATCATCCACTGTAAAAGCCCAGGTTGACCCAATCAACGTTGTTACAACCGCTGTTCCTTTTCTTCGTATTTCACCAGATGCCCGTTCAGGCGGTATGGGAGATATGGGAGTCGCTACCAGTGCTGACCATTCTGCTGGATTATGGAATGTGGGTAAAGTTGCTTTCAACGAACGTAGTGGTATTGTTGCCACTTACACACCATGGTTGAAAGACCTGGTAAACGATGTATATCTTGCTTCTTTGACTGGCGTTTACAAGTTTGATGAAAATCAGGCGCTGCATGCTGCTGTACGTTACTTCAGTCTTGGCAACATTACTTTTACCGATAATCTTGGAAACGACTTCGGTAGTTTCCGCCCAAGAGAATTTGGTATTGATGTTGGATATTCTCGAAGACTAAATGCTAAAAATGGTATCGGTGTTACGCTGAAGTTCATCAGCTCAAATCTTGCCGGTGGTACCACAGTGGGTAGCACAACTTATAAAACCGGTAATGCAGTAGCTGCTGATATCGGATACTATCACACTGGTGTTAAAGCTGATGGCGATGGTTTTTCATGGGGTGCTGTTCTGTCAAATCTGGGTTCTAAAATTGCCTACACTGATAATGCAGATGCAAAAGATTTTATCCCTGCTAACTTAGGTCTTGGTTTTAATTATAATAACCGGATCAACACTACCAACAATATTTCATTTGGCATTGAACTGAACAAGTTATTGGTTCCTACACCTCCTGCTGAGGGTGACGTTGCTGGTCTTGCTGCTTACAGAAAGAAAAGTGTAATCGGAAGCTGGTTTAGCTCATTCGGCGATGCTCCTGATGGATTCAGCGAAGAGATTAAAGAATTTCAGGCTGCTTTAGGCGCTGAGTATACCTACAATAATCAGTTTTCACTTCGTGCAGGTTATTTCTTTGAGAACAAACAAAAAGGTAACCGCCGGTATTTTACAGCTGGTTTAGGTATCAAGTACAACATCTTCGGATTTAATTTTGCTTACCTTCTTCCTTCTGGAAGCGGTGTTAGCCGTAACCCATTATCAAACACACTTCGTTTCTCAGTTTTGTTTGATTTTAGCAGCGGTAACAAAACTAAATAAGCTATTTAAAAATTTTTATAAAAGCATCCCGTCCCGATTCTATCGGGACGGGATGCTTTTTTTTGCCCTTTTAAAAATGGAATCTATTGTAGCAATAGATAAAAGTTGCAGGTTCACAAAAGGCGGATTTAGCTGATATTTGTAAAATAAAAATGCCACATGTCATACCGTATCGGGTCAGGTGTTGATTTTCACAAATTAGTTGAAGGAAGAGATTTGTGGCTGGGAGGTGTAAAAATCCCTCATCACAAAGGGGCTTTGGGTCATAGTGATGCAGATGTCCTGCTTCATGCAATCTGTGATGCGCTGCTGGGGGCACTTTGCCTTGGTGATATTGGTGTGCACTTTCCTGATACTGATTTGGCTTATAAAGGGATTGACAGTAAAATTTTATTAAAAAAAACTATAGCACTGATAGCAAGAGAAGGATATTCAGTAATAAATATTGATACAACCCTTTGCCTGCAGGCACCGAAAATAAAACCTTATGTGCCCCAGATGCAAAAAATTATTGCTGATTTGTCAGGAATAACAGAAAGGGATGTTTCTGTTAAGGCGACAACTACGGAACAGCTTGGTTTTGCCGGCCGTGAAGAAGGGCTAATGGCC
>JAYVKT010000275.1:0-2750 GCA_043768195.1 Chitinophagaceae bacterium
GAATTGTTGCCTGCAGCTACTTTTGAAGAGGGCGGGCAATGGCTTACCATCAATATAGCGCCTTCAGACTGGCACCCTCTTGCTGAACAACTGAGAAATGAAGAGCCCCTGTTTTTTAATTTTCTTTTTTGCCTTACCTGCATCGACTGGAAGACAGATCTAACGATGGTGTATCACCTGTCATCCACAAAATTCCGTCACAATATTGTAGTGAAATGTAAACTGGATAAAGTTAAACCTGAAATTGAAACAGTTTGCCATATCTGGCGCACTGCAGAATTTCACGAAAGAGAAGTATATGAAATGTTTGGTGTGAATTTCCTCAATCATCCCGACCTGAGATTATTGATATTACCCGATGGATGGGAAGGAAAGAATCCCTTATTGAAAGATTTTGAAGACCCGATAAATATGATAAGGCTTTAACCCCCCAATCCCTAAAGAGGAGTTGGGGGCAATTATAACGCAGACCAAACAATTCAAACTAAAATTAGCAATGGAAAAATTAAATCTTTCAACTCAGCTTAAACCAAAATCTTATTTGAGATTAGGTCTTACAATATTTCTTATTCTATTCGCAGGGAAATTTATAATAAATGATGCATTACCATATTTCGGGTTTGACAAAGAAACATTTGGAAGTTATTGGAATTATAAGTGGCCACTCATTGGGCATATTTCAGGTGGACTTTTAGCTTTGACAATTGGGCCATTCCAATTTTCGAAAACATTTCGAAACAAATTTATGACCACTCACAGGTGGTTGGGGCGAATATACTTGACCGCAATTCTATTTGGGACAATAAGTGCAACATATTTAGCATGGACAACTGCAATCAAAGTTAATTTTTCTTGGGCTTTTGCATTGCAAATGTTAGCTTTTGCGTGGATTGCGACAGCATCTATGGCTTATATTTCAGTGATGAGAGGTCGTATTCTTCAACACAAGGAATGGATGATACGAAGTTATGTTGCGACTTTTGCTTTTGTTAATTTTCGATGGCTTGTCGATTTACCAATAGCACATCAATTGATGGATAAATTTGAAGAAAGAGGTCCAACTATGATTTGGTTATCTTGGACAATACCTTTGCTTATAACTGAAATTATTTTAAGCTGGAAGAAGAAATAACTGCCACCAATGAGTATTGCCAATAGTGGGGCTCGTCATTGGAGCAATCAGCAGCGGTAATTCTGTTGTAATGTGGTTCGGGATTTGACGAATAAAAAATTCCCCACCATCGGCAATACCTGTTCGTTAACACAAATAGCATAATAAAGATTTAGGGAATATAAGATTGAAAATATTTTTTAAAAACTAAAACGTCAGTCCCCCTTTAGGGGATAGGGGCAATATGGTTGAAGAAATAGGCACAACAGCAGATGGTGATTTAATCATTAACGTAGGCCCACAGCATCCTGCCACACATGGCGTGTTGCACCTGGTGATTACGATAAACGGCGAAACCATTAAAAAGGTAGAACCTCACCTGGGTTATATCCACCGCTCTATTGAAAAAATGTGTGAGAGCCTTACTTACCGCCAGTTCATTTATGTTACCAGCCGTATGGATTATCTCTCTTCTCACATCAACAACCACGCCTGCGCTTTATGTGTTGAAAAAGGTATGCAGATTGAAGTACCGGCAAGGGCACAGGTGATAAGAGTATTGCTTGATGAATTGACAAGAATTGCATCTCACGAATTATGGTGGGGTGCAATGGCAATGGATCTTGGTGCTTTCACTCCTTTCTTTCATGCATTCAGGGAAAGAGAAGCTATTAACGAAATTATGGAAGATACCTGTGGTGCCAGGCTTACGATGAACTATATGGTGCCGGGAGGTGTAATGCAGGAACTGCATCCGGATTTTCAAAAGAAAGTAAAAGCATTTATCAGTTTATATAAAAGAAAAGTGGATGAATATGCAGAACTGGTAACAGGCAATATCATTTTTCAAAACAGGGTAAAGGGTGTGGGGTATTTATCTGCAGCAGATGCTATCTCATACGGTTGCAGTGGCCCTACAGCAAGAGGCAGCGGCGTAAGTTGTGATATAAGAAAAATATATCCCTACGAGATTTACGACAAACTTGATTTTGAAGAAGTACTGGAAACAGGCGGCGATTCATTTGCTAGATACATGGTGAGGATAAGAGAAATGAATCAATCTATAAAAATAATTGAACAGTTAATCGATAACATTCCCGAAGGAGATTTTCAGGCTAAAACAAAAGCCGTATTGAAATTACCCAAAGGAGAATTTTATACCAGAGTAGAAACGGCACGTGGCGAATTTGGAATTTATATTGTTAGTGAAGGAGGAACAACGCCATACCGGATAAAATTCCGTTCACCGGGATTTTCTAATCTTTCTGCTTTAGATCATATGGCAAGAGGAAGTAAGTTAGGCGATTTAGTAGCGATGATGGGAACATTGGATTTGGTGATACCGGATATTGACAGGTAGTGCCCCCTCTATCTCCCCCGAAGGGGGAGGAAGTGGAGGAGATTATAGCGAAGAAAAAATATTGTTTTAAAATTAAAAACTGACAACTTCCAGTTCCCTCTCCTTCGGAGAGGGGTTGGGGTGAGGCCAATGTGGAGTTTATCTAACATAGCAATTGAAATTGATTCCTGGCTGAATGCAACATTCAACCCTACATGGGTATTGATTTTTGAAATGGTGATTGTTGGGATCTGTGCTATCAGTCTATTTGCTGTGTTAGGATTGGTGTTGGTATTAATG
>JAYVKT010000276.1:0-2591 GCA_043768195.1 Chitinophagaceae bacterium
CTTTACCCCAACCATCTTACACACAGTGTTGACGGTAAAATGTTTATTGAAACTGAATTAAAGGAAATGGGGCCTTTATCCCGGCAGGAAAAAAGAGTATTGATTGTGTTTTGCAGCACCGCTTTTTTATGGATCACAAAAGATATCATTAACAGCACTCAAAAATTATTTCAGTTAGATGATACCATTATTGCATTAATTGGTGCCATTAGTTTATTTATTATTCCCAGCGGAAGAACGGAAGAAAATACAGAAGAAAGACTTTTGGAATGGAGCGACACTAAAAAAATGGCCTGGGGTATTCTATTGTTATTTGGTGGCGGTATTGCATTGGCAAAATCTTTAGAAGAGGCAAAACTGATGGAAAGCCTGGGGCAATACATTGCCTCTTTTGCAACAAGTAATATTCTGGTGTTGATATTTATTGTAACGCTTATCTCCGTTTTTTTAAGCGAAGTAATGAGCAATATTGCACAGGTAATTGTAATGGCCCCGGTAATTTCTGCAGTAAGCGATGCTTTGCATATTAACCCCTTGTTACTTGGCATACCCATGACGCTTGGTGCCAGTTGTGCCAGCATGTTACCCATGGGTACGCCACCCAATGCCATTGTATTTGCCAGTGGCCACATTAAATTAAACCAGATGATAAGAACAGGCTTTGTTTTAAATATTATTTGTGTGATATTAATTACTTTGTTTTGCTGGCTGCTGGTGCCGCTGATTATGCCGGCTATGTAATAAATTTTTATGCACTGGTAATCCCTCACTTTATTTGTAATTTCATTTACTCCAATAAAATAATTATACCATACATGAAGCAGATAAAACTTTTACTTGCAATTTTTCTGTTGCAATCAGCTCCTGCACTTGCACAGCCATTCGATTCCAGTTATTTCAACGCCATGCAATGGCGCTGCATTGGCCCACACCGGGGCGGCAGAACTGTTGGCGCTGTTGGTGTACCTTCTCAACCCAATGTATTTTATATTGGTGTAAATAATGGCGGTGTGTGGAAGACCAGTGATTACGGCCGTACTTGGAAACCTATTTTTGATGACCAGCCCACGGGCAGTATCGGTGATGTGGTAGTGGCACCATCTAACCCCGATGTTTTGTACGTAGCCAGTGGCGAAGGTTTGCAGCGGCCAGACTTATCTGTTGGTAACGGCATGTATAAATCTACCAATGCAGGAAAAACATGGACACATCTTGGGCTTGAAGCTGTACAGCAGATTGGCGGACTTGCCATTGACCCCAGAAATGAAAACAGGGTTTTTGTGGCCGCATTGGGTCATCCTTATGGCCCCAATAAAGAACGTGGTGTGTACCGAACAACAGATGGTGGCAAAACATGGACAAAAGTTTTATACATTGATGAAAATACCGGTGCCATACAGGTTACCATCGACCCTAATAACAGCAATATTATTTATGCCGATATGTGGGCGGGCAGGCAGGGTCCCTGGGAAAACGGTGCCTGGAACGGAAAAGAAAGTGGCCTGTTTAAAAGTACAGATGGCGGAGCTACATGGAAAAAATTAACAGTAGGTTTACCCACTACCGAACAGGGTTTGGGAAGAATTGGTTTTTGTATTGCACCATCTAACAGCAACCGTTTATATGCAACTGTTGATGCCGGCAAGTATGGCGGCATTTACCGCAGTGATGATGCAGGAGAAACATGGGCAAATATTAATGCCGATGAAAGATTATGGGGAAGAGGAAGTGATTTTGCAGAAGTAAAAGCAGATCCAAAAAATGCAGATATTGTTTACAGTGCCAATGTGGTAACCTGGAAAAGTATTGATGCCGGAAAAACATGGTCGGCATTTCGAGGTGCACCGGGTGGTGATGATTACCACCGCATCTGGATAAACCCTGATAACAGTAATATCATGTTAATTGCAAGCGACCAGGGTGCAATTATAACAGTTAATGGCGGCGAAACTTTCAGCAGCTGGTACAACCAACCTACTGCACAGTTTTATCATGTAAGTACCGATAACGCTTTTCCTTATAATGTATATAGCGGCCAGCAGGAAAGTGGCAGCGTTGGCATTGCATCCCGTGGTAATGATGGTGGAATAAGTTTTCACGACTGGCATCCTGTTGGTGCAGAAGAGTATGGTTATGTTGCTGCCGATCCTTTAGACAATAATATTATTTATGGTGGAAAAATTTCTAAATATGATAAAAGAACGGGGCAAACACAAAGTATTGCACCCGAAGCAGTACGCAGTGGTAAATACCGTTTTTTAAGAACAGCACCTGTATTATTTAATCCTGTTGATAAAAAAACATTGTACTATGCCGGTAATGTATTGTTTAAAACAATGAATGGTGGAAACAGTTGGCAGGTTATAAGTCCCGACCTATCGAGAGAAAAATGGGATGTGCCCGAAAGTGTTGGCATTTATACAAAAGCAGACATGAAAACCATGCCACGCCGAGGTGTAATTTATACGGTTGCACCAAGCTATGTTGATATTAATACCATTTGGTGTGGCACCGACGACGGATTGATTCATGTAACACATGATGGCGGAAAAACCTGGCAGAATGTAACGCCTCCTCAAATCACCAGCTGG
>JAYVKT010000277.1:0-3730 GCA_043768195.1 Chitinophagaceae bacterium
AGCAGCAGCATAATTGATTTGATCTGTTTCATTATTATTGATTTTAAGTAAAGAATTTGGTATAGGGAAACCCTATTTAATACTGTAATGATATTTATATCGTTCGTTTAATTGATTTTGTTTATTATCAAGGTTTATTTCCCTGCCCTGTATGTATGCGCCGGTAACAATGCTGGTTCGCATATCAAGTATATCGCCCATGCTTATAATAAGATTAGCATCTTTACCCACTTCCAGTGTGCCTGTGAGAGAATCTATTCCCAAAATAGTAGCGGCATTTGATGTTATTCCGGCAAGGGCTTCTTCTTTACTTAGCCCATAAGCGGCAGTTGTTCCTGCACCGAACATAAGATTGCGTTGCTGATGAAAACCATCCTGACCTATACTAAACAACACTCCGGCCTTTTGTAACTGCGCTGCTGTTTTGTACGGCTGGTCAATATCATCATCCTGCATTACAGGAAGCCGGTGTGGTTGATTGAGGATAACAGGAATATTATTTTGCTTTAGTAAATCAGCAATCATCCAGCTATCTGTTCCCCCCACAATTACAATATCCATTTCGTATTCTTTTCCCAAATCAATCGCCATCAGCATTTCTTTAACGCCATTGCAATGAATAAATAATTTCTGCTTACGGATAAACAATTCTCTTAAAGCTTCATAATTTAAATTGACTTCTGCATGGCTGCTTTCTTTCAGATAAACTTTTGCTTCATTAAATAAAGATTTTACCTGTTGAACTGCATTTAAGGCTCTTTGAATATTATTGCCACCTCCGGTGTTATCACCATCTTCAGAAAAAGCTGTTCTTGTGCCAGGAATATAAAAGTGAATGGCAATATCTTTTTTATATTCGGCATCCTGGTAGTTCCATGCATCTAATTGCACCACGGAAGAAGTGCCGCTGATAAGACCTCCCTGCGGCACTACATGAGAAAGGAGAACACCATTTGACCGCACCATATTGATTGCTCTTGAATCAACATTATAAGCTACAATAGAACGAACAGAAGGAATAAGCTGTCCGATTTCAGCATTGTCAATTGTGGCTTTTACACCGGATACTTCAACAAGGCCGAGGTTGCCGGTAGCCGAAATCAGGCCGGGATAAATATGCTGACCGTTACAGTCAATTGTTTTTACATTGTTAACCGGAACGGTGATATTATTTCCTATCACAGTAATTTTCCCATTGGCAAATCCAATTGTTCCTTTATTAATTACCTGTCCATTTCCAACATGAATAGTGGCATTAGTAAGATACACAGGAGCCGATTGAGGCAGTGCAGGATATACATTTTCCTGAGCTTTTGAACTTAACAAAGAAAGTCCTGTTAAGAATACCAGCAGAAATATTTTTTTAGCTCTCATTTTAAAATGAATTATTTGTCAAAATAATTTTTATTGTCTCAGGGATATATTTACTGCTCCTCATAAAGCCCTTCACATTCCCATACTTCTTCTACGGTTGCCTTAGCTTTTTGAAGAGGGCCGCCCTTTTTCTTTTCTGTAATTATTTTTTGAATCAACCGATTTCTTTCATCGCTTATACGTTTGCGCATAAGCAAATCCTGTTCTATGTCATAATAAATAATACCATCTACTATTGTTTTTTCGGCTATGGCATATATGCTGAGCGGATTTTCATTCCACAATACCAAATCGGCATCTTTGCCTGCTTTTATGCTTCCAACCCTGTCGGCAATATGCAGCAGAAGCGCCGGATTCAGTGTAACTAACTTTACAGCATCTTCTTCACTCATTCCTCCGTACTTTATCATTTTAGCGCCTTCCTGATTCAGCCTTCTTGCCATTTCTGTATTATCAGAATTGATAGCGGTTATTACACCCACTTTGGATAAAATATTTGCATTGTAAGGAATGCCATCAACTACTTCCATTTTAAATCCCCAGTTGTCTGAAAAAGTTCCAACACCAGCGCCGTGTTCTTTCAGTTTGTCTGCAATTCTATATGCCTCCATGCCATGGGTAAATAAATTTACCCGGATTCCAAACCGGTTTGCCACTTCCATCAGCATTGTCATTTCACTTTGTACATAGGAATGAGCAGTAATGAAACGTTTTGAATTAATAACTTCAGCTAAAGCATCCAGCACCAAATCTCTTCGTTTGTTATTTCCCTTTTTTGCATACTCCCTGGCCCTTGTGAATGCATCAACGAGTGCCTGTTCCACTCCCATACGGGTTTGAGGAAAGCGGGTACCCGGCCTTTCACTTCGGTTGGAGTGTTTTACATTTTCGCCAAGGGCAAACTTCATAAAGGGGTCATTACCTCCAAATTTCAATTGCTCAACATTAGCTCCCCAGCGTAGTTTAATTAATTGTGATTGCCCGCCAATAAGGTTAGAAGAACCCGGTAATATATGTGCAGTAGTAACGCCACCGCCCAATTGCCGGTAGATATTTATATCATCGGGATTTAATACATCTTCAATACGGGCCTCTGCTGTTATAGTATTGGAGCCTTCATTTACTCCTCCGGAAATAGCAATATGAGAATGTTCATCAATAATACCGGCGGTAAGATGTTTATTCGTTCCATCAATAATTTGTACTCCGGCAACTGTTATATTTTTTCCAATCTGAACTATTTTCCCATTTTTAATTAAGACATCCGAATTTTCCAGCTTGCCTTCATTTTCATTTGTCCAGACTGTAGTGTTTTTAATCAGTATTACTTTCTGTTCCGGCCTGTTTTCCCATCCATAACCATTAAAGGGATAATACATTTTATAATCGGCCTGTAATAATTTATTGTTCGCATCACCACGCTGCTGGGATAAATTATTAGCAGGTTGAATAAGCGTTGCTGTCCAGTATAACATTGCTCCCGAAGTATCCCGCCCGGTACCTTTCCATTCTTTTGCTGTTTTTGTGCCGCTGAGAGTCAGTTGTTGTTTAGCTGCTTTTTTACCAGGAAACATCATGGCAATTGTATGCCCCTGGAAACTTATTTTACCCGGAATGGTATCGTTATTGACAATAATAGCTAATGATGGAGAATTAACTGAGGCGCTTATTTGCAGGGTATAATTGTTCTTTGTATCAGCAGTATTCAGAACCAAATTATATGTACCTCTTACATCACTCCATGCATCTTCATTTACTGCATATTTTTCGCCCTGTATCCAGTTTTGATAAATGATAGTTTGCTCATCGAACAAGGGCCCCGAAGTAATCAGCAGGTTGGCTATTTTTCCTGTTTCCAAAGAACCCAACTGGTCATTTGCACCTATCATCTTAGCAGGTATTGTTGTTAATGCTTCCAGTGCTTTTTGTTCACTTAATCCATACTGAATCGCCTTCCTGATATTAGTAAGAAAATCTTTGAAATCTTTTAATCCAAACGCTGTAAAGCAAAAGGTAATTCCTGCTTTTTCAAATACAGCCGGTTGGGTTGGCGCCATTTCCCAGTGTTTCATATCTGCCAGAGCTACATAACGGGCATCATTAGGATCTTCTATATCCATTGCCAACGGAAAATCCACCGGCAGAATAAAAGTTGCATTAGTTGCTTTCACTTCAGCCATACGCTGGTATTCATTACCATCAGCCTTAATGATATACTGAACTCCAAATTCATCACCTATTTTATCTGCTCTTAATACATCCCATTTATTTTCTGCTGCAAATATTTGCGGTAAAGCCTGCTGTTCATTCCATGCTTTGAGGCTCAAGTTGACGCCTTCGCTTGCAGGTTTGGATT